>DASPVG010000096.1:0-2448 GCA_035622455.1 Terriglobales bacterium | reverse complement strand
GCACGACTTGCGGAGACGGCAATAACACCTTTGGCTCAGTGTACGAGATCACGCCTTGATGATGACACGGGCGCTACTGAGCCGAACCCTGGTGCCGTTCCACGTGATCCCGTAAGAGAGTTTACCGGCCTGCCGGGTTCGGCCCGAAAGTCAAATGGTGTTACATCCCGATTGCACGCAATATAAAAAGGCGCCCACCTTTGCGATAGGTTGTGATTGTTCGCATCGCCAACCTAGCGAAAGGGAGCGCCTATGAGTCAAGAAAAGTATATCGGCCTGGACGTTCATCAGGCCACCATCTCGGCTGCCGTGATGGATCCTAGTGGCAAGTTGCTGATGGAATGCCTGCTGGAAACGAAGGCAGCCACGATTCTAGAGTTCATTCAGGGGTTGCGTGGAACTCTGTCACTGACCTTCGAGGAAGGAACCTCGGCTGCTTGGTTACACGATCTGCTGAAGCCTTATGTCAGCCGGCTAGTGGTCTGCGATCCGCGAAAGGCGGCTCTATTGAAGGAGGGCAACAAGAGCGATCGCATCGACGCCCGCAAGCTGGCTGAGCTATTACGGACCAACCAACTCAAGCCGGTCTATCACGGAGAACATGGAATCCGCACGTTGAAAGAACTGGGGCGCAGTTATCTCACGGTCAGTAAAGAGATCACTCGCACGATGAACCGGATCAAATCGCTCTATCGCAGCTGGGCCATTCCTTGCCCTGGCACCACGGTCTACGCTCCCCGTCATCGCCGCGAGTGGCTGGCCAAAATCGTGCAACCGGGAGTTCGGGTTCGAGCCGAGCATTTGTATGAGCAGCTCGACGGTCTGCAACCGATCCGCCTGCAAGCTCGACGCGAACTACTGCTGGAGAGCCACCAACACGCTGCCGTGAAGTTGCTTCGCCAGATTCCCTCCATTGGCCCGATTCGGGCAGCTCTGCTGGTGGCACTGCTGCAGACACCCCACCGTTTCCGCACCAAGCGCCAGCTTTGGGCCTATAGTGGTTTCGCCGTCGAGACCCACGATAGCGGCGAGTACCGCTGGGTGCGCGGCAAACTGCAACGCAACCGCGAGCGTATCACCGTGCGCGGTCTGAATGACAACCACAATCGGGACCTGAAGAATCTGTTCAAAGGAGCGGCCATCTCCGCCAGCACACGTCCTGGCCCTCTGCAGGATTTTTATCTTGCGCGAGTTGCCCAAGGGATCCGGCCGACCATGGCCCGTCTCACTCTGGCACGGAAAATTGCCACGATTACGTTAACCCTGTGGAAGAAAGGAGCAAGTTTCGACCCACAACACTTGAGTCGGCAAGCCGTTTGAGCATCGCTGAGCCAGAGGCCTTTCCATCTCTGGGAGTTTCTCTCGGGTGAGGTCGATCGGGTTCGGAAGATGCTCGGTTCGAGGGGAGTATCAGTCAATGAGATCTGGCCCTGTGTGCTTTTGGCACCGAGTCACCCATTACACGTTATGCCCCCTCGGATAACCAGAAATAGCCATAGGCCATGAGCCTCGGATAGAACCATGGTTGACACACTCAACCACCATGGCTCGCCGCTCTCTCAAACTCGATGGCGTCATTACAGCAGCAGGAGGAACTTATGAGAACGAAAAGGCAAAACCGCTCCAGCGAGGCCTATGTAAAGTGGGCTGGATCTCGAGAAACAAATCTCGACTCCGGTCGAGGCAGAGCTTTTTTTCTTGACATCCCTTTTTATAGAACTCATTGACCCCAGATTGGGATGGGCAGTCCCACTCAGATCCAGGGCTGAGTCTGATCGATCATGGGGTGACGCCTGGCGCCTGAGGGCCGATGTCCGCTTTGTGCTTCTTCGATATCTTGCGATGGATATCGGGCCAGAATTCCTTCACCACGATCGTGATCGTGTCGAGGCCTACCTGCGTGCCCCAGGTGCTAACTGCGTTGGAGAAGGTCCGCTCGGACGCAACGAACATGTGCGGATTCGAAGGGGTACTGATGTACGCGCTTCGGGGATGGTAGGTATAGGTGGAGATCGCGGCCGCCGTAGCCGCTCCGAAAATTTCTGAATAGTTGAATTGCCTGCGACCCGCGTCCGTGCGGGTCACGACAATGCGGCTCACAGAATACCCCGTGCGCCGAAAGAAACTGCCTTGCCCCGATTGATAGTAGCGAGGGTCCTGCCCCAGGATGGAAGGAAAAACGGCGCCCACCATAAAGTTCTCGACCGTGCTGTCGCTGGCGGTGGTCCCGTAGCGCTTTGCGTAAGCCTTCCAACCTTGCCCCAAGGCCGGTTCGCCGTTGCTGGCTTGGCTAATTGCCGCCAAGATTCCCCACCAAGGGTACCGACATAGTCGAACGTCCCGAGCGCGACCACCTCGAATTTGTCCCCGACGCTCATCGGCGGCAGCTGTTTCTCGTTCTCCAGAGTTAGAAAATTTGGCAGAGTGTAGAACAACCGGTCGTTCGAT
>DASPVG010000095.1:0-34185 GCA_035622455.1 Terriglobales bacterium | reverse complement strand
ATCATCGGCGTAGCGCCGATGACCTTTCACGGGACAAGCTTCGCGCTCGATGTCGACGGTTATGCCCCCCTGAACATGATGGCCCAGAAGGATGCAGCCACCTTCTGGAGCGATCGAACCGCCCGCTCCTTGGTTGTGATGGGGAGACTGAAACCGGAAGTGAGCCTGAGGCAGGCGCAAAGCTATGTGAACGTGGTCGCCGAGCGGCTGGCAGGACAATATCCCGCGACGGACAAGAGCGTGACGGTTCGAGTGATCCCGGAGAGACTGGCGCGG
The DNA here is from genome assembly GCA_035622455.1 of Terriglobales bacterium. Lineage (GTDB taxonomy): Bacteria > Acidobacteriota > Terriglobia > Terriglobales > Acidobacteriaceae > JAFAGX01. Next base: position 33,909 of record DASPVG010000095.1, on the reverse strand, counting down.
CCGCAGCCCTATACCGTCAATATCGTTCCCTTCATTGCCGGCGTCTTCCTGGCCCTGTCGGCGCTGGTCCTGCTGCTGTCCTGCATGAACGTGACGAATATTCTGCTGGTACGTGCGACCGCGCGCCAACGCGAGGTGGCGATCCGCGTGGCCATGGGAGCGAGCCGCACGCGCCTGGTCCGCCAACTTCTGACCGAGACGATCGTGCTGGCGCTGGCCGGCGGGGCTGGAGGACTGGCGCTTGGGATGTGGGCGAGCGGAGCGGTCTTCGCACTGCTTCCACCCTCAAAATTTCCTATCTGGCTGGATTTCAGTTTCGATTGGCGAGTGTTTGCCTACGCTCTCGCCGCCACGGTTTTGACCGGCGCTCTGGCCGGCGCGTGGCCGGCATTGCGAGCGCGAAGAGCCGACATCAACAGCGTGCTCCAAGCCGGCGGCAAGAGTGATACGTCGGGGGCCGGTCGTCACCGGGTGCGCAGCATCCTGGTGGTGGCGCAAGTGGGTGGCTCTCTGGTGTTATTGATCGTCGCCGGCTTATTTGTCCGGACCTTGTTTTCTGCGCAACGCGCCTATATGGGGTTCGATCCCAACAACCTGCTGAATCTAACTCTCGATGCGGGAGAAATGGGATACGACGAAGCCCGCACCAAGGGCTTTTATGAGGAGCTCGAGGCCAGGATCCGCGCCTTACCCGGGGTGCAGTCGGCGAGCCTGGCCTTTAGTGTGCCCATGGGAGAGGTGAATGACGGGAGCCAGATTTACATCGAGGGACACCCGCTCGCAAGCGGACAGCAGGCTCCGGTGGTGATTTTCAACCGGGTCGACCCGCCTTATTTCGATAACCTGCGAGTTCCGCTGCTTCGCGGGCGGGGGTTTCGGCCAAACGACGATGAACATGCCCCCCTCGTCGCCATCGTCAATGAGGAAATGGCGCATCAATTCTGGCCCAACGAGGACCCGATCGGGAAGCGATTCAGCCTGAAGAGCGCGACCGGACCCTTCATCGAAATCGTGGGGCTTACGGCCAACGGGAAGTATGTCTTCATCGGATGGGACAAAGAAGCGTATTTCTACGTTCCGCTGGCCCAGAATTTCAGCGACTACCGCACTCTGCAGATTCGATCTTCGGTGCCGCCGGAGAGCCTGATCCCGACCGTCGAGAGCCAGGTCCATGCTCTCGATTCCCAGATGCCCGTGGTCGGCATTGAGACCATGAGGCAGTCCCTGTCGGGAGGGAATGGTCTCTTTATCTTCCGGGCGGGTGCGGTCCTGGCTGCGGCCTTGGGATTGCTGGGTCTGACCTTGGCGGTAGTTGGCGTCTACGGAGTGGTTTCGTTCGCCGCCAGCCAGCGCACCCGTGAGATTGGAATCCGTATGGCGGTGGGTGCGGACCGCTCGGATATTTTGCGGCTTGTTCTGGGGAAGGGATTGGTGGTCGTGGTGGCGGGCGTGCTCTGCGGACTGATTCTGGCCGGTGTGCTGACCCGCTGGATGGCCGTTCTTCTGGTTGGCGTCCACCCCACCGATCCGGTCACGTTTGTAGCCGCCACGCTGCTGCTTGCCGGGATTGGACTTTGGGCTTGCTACGTTCCAGCGTGGCGTGCCATGAACCTGGACCCGATGGTGGCTCTCCGCGACGAGTAGTTCCAGGCTCCTCCGGAATCTCTCTCAAGCATGAAAATGGTGGTGGGAGCCGCGACGGCGAGCGAGGTCGACCCTCATCACTTTTCGATCTCCTGCAGGCGGAACAGCAGCGTTCCCCAGTTCAGTTTCGATCGCATCATGACCGGAGTGTGATTGGCATCGTCGGTGAACCAGGCCCAGACGGTCCCTTTGCCCTTCATAAGGCCGGAGATGGCCTCGGCTCGGACTCGCAAAGCTTCAAAGCTGCCCGCCGGTACTTTCACCTTGTCGCGGGCTTCCACCTGCGCCTCGATTACGTTGGTCTTTCCTCCGTCGTTGACCAGGAACGCGTACGTGCTGCCTACCTGCAAGGGGAGCGAGGAAAGATAGTAGAAGCCGCTCACCATGTCGGTCACACAACCCGGAATATCGTTCTCTTCGTGCTTCTCTTCTCCGGTTTTCAGATTCCGCTCGCTGAGCACGCTCTTGCCCCGCGCGTAGTCAAAGTTGAGCTCCAATTGACGGACGCGCGAGCCTTCCTCGATATGCTTCAGAACTCTCTGAGAGCAAAAGCGGCGGGCATCGAAGAAGGCTTCGGCATGATCGTTTACTTTGTAGAAACTATTGACGACGCCGGATGAAATTGCGGTGGCGGTTACGTGTTGCTCCGCCCCATCGTCCCGTATGCTGACCCGCGTGGTGCCTGCATTGAACACGTGCCACTCCACCCCGTATACGTAGGTTTGTCCATCGGGAAAACGGTATTGGGGCGGAGGCGGGACGATCTCCGCCGCAGGCCCGGCACTCACGCTCGGGAGGGTCGGTTCCCCAACCGTGGAACTCTGCTGGGCACCGGCCAAGAAGACTGTCATCCCCAGGAAAATTGCAGACCATAGCATGACACTCAGTTTTTCCATTTCGCGAAATGACCGTTGCCGGTTATGCATGAGATGTTAAATTCGGAATCTAGGATGAAGTCCAGAGCAGCTTCGCAAGCAGCGCCGTCAGCATGGCCAACGACCCTAAGGCTGCATTGTACTCGCGATGTTTTATGTAGAGCTGCCAGGAGAATGCGGACGGGCTTGGAGCGGAACGCCGCAGCTTCGGAATCAGCCTTGGCACCTGGCTTCGATAGTGAAGGAACTCAGGAAACCGTTCCCTCAGATCGGATTCCTCCGCACGAATCACTGGCAAGTAGATGGCCACAAACAGGACGAGAACAATCCAGGCAATCCACAGGGATCGTGCCGCGATCGTGAAGCCCACGGCGATGACGAGCGATCCTAGGTAAAGCGGATTGCGAGTGTAGGCGTAAGGTCCGGTGGTGGCGAGCTTTTCGTTTTTCTCGAGCTGCCCCGAGGCAAGGGCACGAATGGCTAACCCGACCAGAATCAGCAGGGCACCCCACAGCCATGACGCCCGATCCGGTTGGGCGAGCCACCAATAAACAATGGCAAAGGCAAATCCCGAGGGCACGCGGATGCGCCGTGCAGTCTGCGGCCAACTAGCCACGAGATTGCCCCAGCAACTTCCGGGAAGCGGCGAGAACCTCTTCGACGCCGATCTCAAGCAGACCGGCTTCCGGCAGGCGATGCCGAGCATACGAGGTCTCGCTCGAGCGGCTGCGCAACACGATGCTGCGTGTGCGGTAAGGCCCGTTGCGACCCGGACTCGTCGGTCCAAAGATCGCTACTACCGGGATGCCGAGCGCCGCCGCCATGTGCATCGGACCGGTATCACCGCCTACGAAGAGCTTGGCCCGCCTGGTGAGCGCCAGCAACTCGGAAAGCGAACCGGCAACCGGTTGCGCCGAGCCTCCGCCAGCTTCCTGGACCTCCCGAGCAAGCTTTTCTTCCCCCGGACCGACGTTGACCAATGGCTTCAGCCCGGCTTCCGCCAGGCACCGCGCAAAGCGTCCGTAGCGTTCCGGCGGCCATTGCTTGGCTCCCCATCCCGCCCCCGGATTCAGCAATACGAAGTCGCGAATGGACTGGCTTTCGAGCCACGTCTGACATTGCTTTTCGGCCGCTGGGTCAGAGGGAAACTCGATTGGCGGTACCCCCGTGGAACGGCCAACCACAGCTCGCGCCAGCGAAACATTCTGCTCCGCGACGTGGCTTCCCTCGGCGATCACCTGGCGAGTGTAGAACATCGTAGCCACGGTCTCGCGGGGCTGGCGAAAGCCATAGATGATGGGAGCAGTTGACCAGCGCGCCAGCAAGGCGGATCGCACGCCACCCTGGAAATCGATGGCGAAGTCATAGTGCTGCCCCCGCAGCTGGCTGAGGGCTGCGGCTACTTGCTCGACGGTTCCGATCGAGAGCGGATTGTTTCGCCAGCCCTTGGTGTCAACCACGTGGACGTTGTCGACGAGAGGGCGCTGCGGGGACCGCGGGCCACTCCGGGGCTCCGAAACCGCACACAGCAGCTCTGCCCAACGCTCCTCCACCAGCCAACCGATTTGTGCTTGGGGAAGTGCGCTGCGCAGAAGCGATGCGGCGGGGAGGGTGTGAATAATGTCCCCCATGGATCCCAAGCGCACGATGAGCAGTCGGCGAATGTTGGGAGATTGCCCCGACGTCACGGACTGATCCGAAGCCGTCAACTCTGCGCTCACGGATGCCGCATTCCAAAACCCGACCGGATCATCTCACTGACCGAATGCTGTTTGGCATCGCCGACAATTTCAACCCGGCCGCCATACTCCAAAACCGCATCCCGTTCCGGCACCGTATCGGGAGTGTAATCCGTACCTTTCGCCTGGATGTCCGGTCGCAGCTCGCGGATCAAGGACCGCACATCGGGCTCGGAAAAGATCACCACGGCATCCACATCGGCTAATGCCGCCAGGATCTCCGCCCGTTCTTCGGCCGGTATCAGCGGACGCCCTGGGCCCTTCAGGGCTTCGACCGATTCGTCGGAATTGATGGCCACGATCAGGCGGTCGCCGAGCTTCTTCGCCGCCCGGAGATAGCGCACGTGACCCACATGCAACAAGTCAAAGCAGCCGTTGGCCAGCGTGATCCGCCTCCCGGCTTGTCGCCATCGGGCTACCCGGTCTTTCAATTGCGCGCGATTGAGAAGTTTCTTGCTACGCACCTAATGAGACCTTGTCGTGGGTGGCGCTTCGTCGAGGGCCTCGAACAATTCCGCCTGAGACACGGTAGCCGTCCCCCTTTTCATCACCACAATTCCACCGGCGTAGTTCGCCAACTGAGCTGCCTCTTCGGTGGCAGCGCCGGCCGCCAAAGCAGCGGTAAAGGTGGCGATGACGGTGTCCCCGGCGCCCGTCACATCGGCCACCTGATCCGACCCGTAGATGGGAATATCGATCGGGTTGTGTTTCGCCTGGAAGGCGACCATCCCGTCGCGTCCGCGCGTGATCACCAGCGAACGCAGCTTCATTCTTGTCATCAGCTCCTGACCCGCGGCGCACAATCGCTCCCAGTCATGGCCGATGCGCACACCCAGGGCGTCTTCCACCTCCGGCTCATTGGGAGTGGCCGCCGTCACACCCGAGTATTCGAGCATACGATAACGCGAATCGAGCACGATCGGCACGCGATCAAGGGTTCCCCGTTCGCGAATACTCGCCACCAGCGCCGGTGTCGCCGCCCCGTAACCGTAGTCGGAAATCAGCAACGCATCGGAAACGCGCGCATATTCGCGCGCCGCCAGGATGAGCTCTCGTTTCAAGTGGGGGCTGGGCTCGGTGGCCGGTTCCCGGTCCACCCGTACGACCTGTTGGCGGGCGGTATGCGCCATACCGGCCAGAATACGAGTCTTGGTTACCGTGTTGTAACCTTTCTCCTTCAACACTCCGCTCAGGGCAATTCGTTTGTGGCGAAATGCGCGGAGCAGCAGACGTCCCGGCTCATCCTCACCTACCACCCCCACCGGCAGCGCGTTGACCCCGAGATCGGCGAGGTTGTAGATCGCGTTGGCACCCCCTCCCGGCACCACGGTGCGCTCGCGATGCTTCAAGATCAGGACTGGAGCTTCGCGTGAGACGCGGGAGATCTCTCCAAACACAAATTCATCCGCCACCAGGTCGGCGACCACCGTAATCGTGATCTTGGGAAAGGTTTCGACCAGCTTCTTCAACCGGTCGGTTGGGTTGCGGTTTGTCGTCATACGTGTCCGGCGGCGCCGACCCGCCGTGGCCCTGGCCGGCGGCCAGAGACCTCCGAAGTCGACAGCGACCTTACCAGGAATTCTCTCACGCCTCCCCTTTCCTCTCTCTCATCGCGCGTAGCATGGTATCCACAGCGTTAGCGGCATCGATCAGCTTCATCTTCACTTGAACTACGGCGATTGGCTGCAAAGTGGAGAGATATCCTTCCAGGTTGATGGCGTCCTTCTCGGTGGTAACAAAACCGTCGGCCTGGCTTTGTTCTTTCAGCCGCCGCAGTTCTGAGACATCCCGTTCCGAGTAGCGATGGTGGTCACGGAATACCGCTTCCGCCACAACCTCGATGCCGGCGCCCGCGAGATCGCGGAAGAAGTTCCCCGGGCGAGCAATGCCGCAGAATCCCACCGTCCTGGCCGGCACATTCTGGGCCACGATACTCCTCTGTACCCGCCACAGGAGCTTTCCCGCCAGGGGCAAAGAGTCGGACGACGCCATGCCGGTCACAACTACGGCGTCGGCTCGGTCGAGGGAACTGAGCGGCTCCCGCAACCTTCCGGCGGGGAGCAACCGATCGTGTGCATCCTCAGCCGCCAGCAGCACAATATCGAAGTGGCGCGCCAGCGAGCGATGCTGAAACCCGTCGTCGAGGAGATGGAGTTGCGGGCCGAACTTGGTTTCTGCCAGTTCTCCCGCCCGAAATCGATCTTCTCCCACAATGACCGGAACTGCCAATTGCCGGGCGATGAGCAGGGGCTCATCTCCAAAATCCCGTGGTGAGCCGACCGGATCGACCAGGGCCACACCTTTAGTTTGCCGTCCATACCCTCGTGAAAGTACGTCGAAGCGTATGCCCCGGTCACGCAGCAATCCACCGAGCAGCACCACAAAAGGTGTCTTGCCCGAACCGCCCACGGAGAGATTGCCCACGCTCACGACCGGCCCGCCGAGGACTCGGGTGGGCAGCACTCCGCGCTGGTAAAAGGCATTCCGTGCCCGCACGCCTGCGCCATAAGCCAAGGCCAGTATGTTCATGACAACGCCCCGGCGCCTCCGCCGGTCAAGTTCGGGCTCGTGGCTGCCGCTGTGCGGCCCGCGAGCAATTGAACGAGTGCGTCCGCAGTTCTCTCGGTTGCGCCCGTCTGCGACTCTAGGATCGCGGCCGCGCGTTGGCCGAGCATCGTGCGCGCCCTCTCATTGGAAACCAGCTCCATAAATACCAGCGGGAGCTCGGCAGGTCCTACCACCCGAAGCGCATCGTGGCTCTGAAACAGCCGCACGATATCGCGGAAATCTTCCGTATGGGGGCCAACCATGATGGCGACCCCGTGCTGCGCCGGTTCGATAATGTTATGGCCGCCTCGAGGCACCAGGCTGCCACCCACAAAGGCGATGTCCGCGAGCGAATAGAGAGCTGCCAGCTCCCCGATGGTGTCGACCAGCAAGACTCCACCGACGACGGCTTCCCCCGCCCACAGAGAACGCTTCCAGAAGCGAATCCCCAGCGCTTCGAGCAGGCGGCTGACTTCGCCGAACCGCTCAGGATGACGGGGAGCCAGGATCATGACCGCCCGGGGATAACTGGCCAGAATGTTCTCAAAAGCCCGCAGCAGCAAGGGCTCCTCGTCGGCGACGGTACTGCCACACACTAGGATCGGAGCGGCACCAGATTCGGTAAACGCCTTGCGCAAGCTTTCCACGATGGGCGGCAAGGCTGGCATGGGGACGTCAAATTTCAAATTGCCGGTCGTTTGCAAACGCGCCTGGGGCGCCCCGAGCTGCGCCAGGCGCCTGGCATCCTCGTCGGTTTGAGCCAGAACCAGATCCACCGAGCGGAAGATTCTTTCGAGCAGGAAGCGAAAACGAAGATAGCCGGGCCAGGAACGGTCGGAAATGCGGGCATTGACGATGGCAACGCCAGCTCCGTAGGCGTGGGCCAGCCGCAACAGATTCGGCCACAATTCCGTCTCCCCGATGACCACCACCTCCGGCCGCAAAAGTCGCAGATACGGCCGAATAGCAAACGCGAAATCCATCGGACAGTAGAAGACATCCTGGGGTGACAGGTGTTTTCGCGCTAGCCTTTGTCCGGTGTCGGTTGTGGTCGAGAGAACGATGCGGTAGCCGGGGAGACGACGCCCTAATTCGGCGATGAGCTGGGAGACGGCCATCACCTCGCCGACCGAAACCGCATGGACCCAAATCGTAGGCGTGCCTTGATTCACCGTCAGGCGGGAGGGAATTCTGCCCAGCCGCTCGCTCAAACCCGCCCGGTACTTCCCGTGGCGGGACATCTGCACCAGCCAATACGGAAGCGTCAGAATCAGTCCCGCGGCCAGCAGCATGCTGTAAAGCAAGTACATGAGGAAGGGTCATTGTACCCTTCGTTCCCGGTCCCGCTCCCGGCTGGCCCATTGCCGGGTGCTGGCGCGATTAGAATCTAGCTGTCGTGCTGAGGAGCGTCTTGCGATCGGCCAGCCAGCAACTCACCGCAGCCCGGGTTGGGTCCCCGCGGATGAACGCAGAACTGCTCTTGATGTTCACCCTGGGCTGCGACCGGGCATATCTATATGCTCATCCCGAAAGAGAACTCAGCCCGGAGGAGCAGGCTCGATATCAGGAAGCCGTCCGCCAGCGCTCCCAAGGCATCCCCGCGCAATACATCACCGGACATCAAGAATTCTGGGGTCTCGACCTGATCGTCTCCCCCGCTGTGCTTATTCCTCGACCGGAAACCGAACATGTGATTGAGAGGGTCTTAGAGCTCCATCACAGCACGGGGTCGGGTTTCCGACGGATCGTAGATGTGGGTACTGGTTCGGGTTCGATTGCGCTGGCACTTGCCAAGGAGTTGCCTGAGGCAGAAATCCATGCCACCGACATTTCTCTCTCGGCCTTGGAAATCGCTCGCGCCAATGCCGCCCGCCACCAACTCGAAGACCGAATCCATTTTCATGAAAGCAATTTGTTCGACGGATTGTCCTCCGAGGTCTTCGATCTTGTGGTCTCGAACCCTCCCTATGTCGGAGAATCCGAGGAAGACCGGGTACAGCTCGAGGTCCGCAGGTATGAGCCCCGGGCAGCAGTTTTTGCCGGCCCCACCGGCCTCGAGGTCATTGAGCGCCTGCTTCCCCAGGCACAGGCCCGACTCAAGCGTGACGGCTGGCTGGTACTTGAGATCAGCGGGACGATTGCTGCCGAACTGCCCGGATTGTTCACGGATTGGAAAAATCTGACGATCACCAAGGACCTGCAAGGACTGCCTCGCGTGGCCGCGGCTCAGAAGTCCTCTCGCCCCTGATGGTTGCAACCCTCGCCAGCTTCAGCGGTGGGTCGGTTCAGACGATTTCTTCGGTATCGGGATCCAGTTCCCTGCCTGGATAAGGATGCGGACGAGGTTCGAGGCTTTCCTTAGACCGAACTTCCCTCAAGCTCGGCCTGCCTCTCCTTGGCCGCCGAGACCAAGGCCCGAAACAGCGCTCGCGAACGACCGTCTTCCTCCACCGATCGCTCCGGGTGCCACTGCACGGCGAGCACAAAGTGATCTGGCGAAATCCCTTCCACTGCTTCGATGATGCCGTCGTCCGGGCAGCGCGCCACAATGCGCAGACCCTCACCAACCCGATCGGCCGACTGATGATGACTGGAATTGACCGGGATGATGAGCTTGCCATCTCGCGGAGACAAATCGCCTGAGGTCTTCTCCACCTGGCGACCCCGATTCATTCCCTCCGCACTCCCGGGTACGGGTGTGACCGACCCCGATTGGTCCCGGGGAGGGAATTCAACCTCTGCGGTGATAATTTCCTGCAGCTTCGATTGTGGCTCGACCTCGACGGTGTGGGCCAACGCTACCTTCCGGCCCACTGCATGATTCACCGGGGACTCAATATGCTGGATCAGAGTCCCGCGGCGATACACGTTCAGAATCTGCAGACCGTAACAGATACCGAGTACGGGCTTGCGCCGCTGGTAGGCATCCTGCAACAACAGCTCATCAATGTGGTCGCGCCTGGCGTCAGCGGGTGCGGTTTTAGGATGACGGGGAAGACCGTATTTGGATGGTTCCACATCGGCTTTGCTTCCGGGCAGGAGCACGGCATGGCAGAGCTCAATCCACTTCCTCGTCTCAGCCGGTGCCTGCTCGAGAGGAATACGGACCGGTTCTCCGCCTGCCAGTTCGATTGCCTTTTGGTACTGCGGCAAGGACCGCTCGACGTACTCCTCATCGGAATGTGGAACCGGAATGGCAATGCGCGGTCGCATAGAAATGATTCTATGCCTTCGCTCGACGGCTTCACCACGGTTGGTGTGCGCCCCTCCGGTCTAAGACTACCGGCTGGCCTGCTCAATCTGCCGCAGTGCCTTCACCTGGCGATAGCGTCGGATCTCAACGACGGTAACTGTGATCAGAACGACCCCGGACATTACCCCGGCCACCGGTAGCGCGACATGGCGATAGGCGGAGGTGAGGTTAGGGTGGACGCCCCCGATGCGGCTGCGAATAACAATGCCGATGATGCCGAGCAATAGACTCAAGGCGAAGGCAAGCAGCGCGCAGAGGAAGGTCAGGATCAGAATTCGAACTGGAACCAGATACCAGCGCGGGAGCGGGTGTGCCTTGGAGGCGGCAGGCATCCTCTAAATTCTAGCGCTCTCCCAGCCCGGGTAACACCCGCCGATACGCGGTCGGCTACCAGCTTCGATCGAGCGATCAAGGACTGGGAGAATTGCCAGCCGGCGGCCCCTCGGTTGGCGCCGTGGCACAAATACTGTGGAGGCAGGGAGTTCGAAGAGCTGAATGGAATCAAATCCAGCTTGGAAAGGTTAAGATAGAATACATCTCATGTCGCAAGTTGCACCGCCAATTACCCGGCCTCCGGCGGAGGTAGTCCGACGAACCCCGGTCTCGCAAGCTCCGAATGGCGTCTGCTATGCGATTGCCGGAGAGCTTACGGTTTCCCCCTCCGATTTGGAACGTATGGTGGCCGCCGTGCCTGATTCAGCGGCAGCCGCTTTAGAGCGCAAGGCCTATTACTTTGTCCCGCTCACCGTCAATCAGGGAGAGGAAACGGTCATTGCCGACCGCTATGACGTCACCCTGAGCGACAACGCCGTCTGCCATCGCAATCTGGACATGGGCGACTCGCAGTGCGTTTTCATTTCGACTCGGCTGATGGATGATAAGTTCTCCGTGGCCTTCGAGTTCTACATCAACGTGGGGCACGCCATCGTGGAGCGGGCGGGTGTCTCGCAGGCATTCAGCGATCTCGTGTTAAAGCAAATGGAAGCCAATGCACGCGGCGAAACTTCCCTCGACGCCTGGGAGTCGCGAAAGCTGGCCACGGGCCGCGGCCCGGACACACAGAAGCATAAGAACGAGTACCTGGCTGCGACCTTTTCGGATGCAATTTCCATCTACCTTCTGTCGCTCTTCATCGACGTGGACTACTATGATCTGCGTGAACGCGACTACCCGCTCCTCGCGCCGGCGCAACTGGCTGAGCGACTGAGAAAAGTGGCGGAACTGTTCCCCCCCAACCCCGGTTACGAGTTCGCCATTTATCACAAGCGGAGGGGCTAGGAAGGTCCGCGAGTGGTCCAAGGGAGATCTCCCGGGTGGTGAAATCGCAAAACCAAGCCCCACGGAGGATGACAGCAATCCTCCCAGTCTCAAAACCGGCGTAAGAGCAACCACCAAAGCCATCGGCAAATCGCAAATCTGCGAGTGAAACCGTACAATCATTGCTCCATGCCCGTGACAGTTCGTTCCTTTGCCAAGATCAACCTGGGGCTGCGCATTGGTGCGCTTCGCCCGGATGGCTTTCACGAGCTGCGCACCGTCTACCAAACCATTGCGCTCGAGGATCGGATTCGAGTCGCGGTTGAACCCGGCCGTGGCATCGAGATTCGCTGCCCGGATCCTCGCGTGCCGCAAGACCAATCGAATACCTGCTACCGGACGGTCGAACGCGCCCTGGTCGCGCTCAAGGTGCGTGGCCGGGTGCGAATTGAGATCGACAAACACCTGCCGGTGGCAGGCGGGCTGGGCGCCGCGTCGGCCAACGCCGTGGCTGCCATGCTGGCCCTCGAACGTGTTCTCGGCAAGCAATTGCCCGCCTGCGAGAGGCTCCGCATCGCCGCCGAGGTTGGTTCCGATTTGCCGCTATTTGTCATTGGCGGGACGGTGCTCGGTACCGGTCACGGCGAAGAAGTCTATCCTGTGCCGGAGTTGCCCGCTCTACCCTTGGTGGTGGCAACTCCCGACGTAGCGGTTTCGACGCCCCAGGCCTTTCGAGATTGGGATATTCTTGCCGCGCAGGTTGGCCCGCGAGACGACGCCGATCCCAGAGGAAGCAAGGCCGCTCGCGTTGGCTCTCTTGCGCGGCGGAGATCTTCCTCGGCGGCAGCCAAATTGACGACTGGTACCGCGTCCGATAGAATCGAGGAGTTCAGCCGCATGCTTTCGATGTGGTTGACCGTCCAGAGCAAACACCGCTCCGGCAAGAGTTTCTCCGGTGTTCCTGCTGACGGCAGGGGCCGGGCCGAGACCCAGCTTCTCGACCTCGTCCATACCGGGATCGAAAACGACTTCGAACGGGTCGTCTTTCCCCAGTATCCCGAATTAAGAGAGGTCAAGCGTGTGCTCGAGCGTGCGGGCGCATTTTACGCCTCGCTCTCGGGCTCTGGTTCCGCCGTCTATGGACTGTTTCGAAGCGGTACCGCGGCGGAGACGGGCGCAGCGAGACTGCGCAAGGCGGGAACGGCGGCGGTGGTCACCACCACCTTGCGGCGGACGAAGTACTGGAAGAAGTTTCTGGTTTCGAGCTTCTAGTTTTCGAGTATTCTGTACTGGGCGTAGACTTCTCCTCGAAACCAAGCAGCGGAAGCTAGGTTACTGGGCCGTCGACTAATGGTAGGTCAAGTGCCTTTGGAGCACTTTGTCTAGGTTCGAATCCTAGCGGCCCAGCCAGGCAAACCAACCTGGGGAGCCCGTTGAGCGGGCGGCGGGAGCCAAACCTACCGAGGTTTGTGCCCAAAACCAAAAGCTAAAGGCTAGAGCTAAAATCATGGCCAGTGTAGTGACAACGACGGAAAAGCCAGAAAAGAAAGCTCCGATGGGCACGGAAGAGAAACCGGAGCGACGGCCGCAGCGCGCGCGCATGGATGACAAGTTCAAAATCTTTTGCGGCACGGCCAACGAGGCGCTGGCCGATGAAGTGTGTGTCTTTTTGGGGCTGACTCGCGGCCAAGCGTCGGTCACCCGCTTCAGCGACGGCGAGGCTTATGTCCAGATCCAAGAGAACGTGCGGGGCGCGGATGTGTTTGTCGTGCAGCCGACCTGTCAGCCGGTGGATTCGCACCTCATGGAGCTGTTGCTGATGATCGACGCACTCAAACGCGCCTCGGCTCGGCGCATCACCGCGGTGATTCCCTACTACGGCTACGCTCGCCAAGATCGCAAGGACAAGCCGCGGGTACCGATTTCCTCCAAGCTGGTGGCAGATCTGCTGACCACCGCCGGAGCCGATCGCGCGCTGATTGTCGATCTGCACGCCCCGCAGTTGCAGGGCTTCTTCAATATCCCCGTCGACCACCTGTTCGCATCGCCCGTGTTGGTCGATTATTTCAGGCGTGCCAACCTGCCCAACCTCACGGTGGTTTCCCCTGACGCCGGAGGCGTGGAGCGCGCTCGGTTTTTTGCCAAGAAGATGGATTCGGCTTTGGCCATCGTGGATAAGCGCCGCGTCGACATGAATGTGGCGGATGTCATGCATGTCATCGGCGATGTTCGCGGCCGCACCTGCCTGGTCATTGATGACCTGATTGATACGGCCGGCACGCTGGTCAAGACCGCCGACGCCCTGATGGATAACGGCGCCACTGCGGTTTATGCTTGCGCCTCGCACGCCGTGCTCTCCGGGCGGGCGGTTGAAAATCTGTCCAAGTCCTGCATCCGCGAGGTTGTGGTCACGAATACCATCCCCTTGAACGAAGACGCCAGACGGGAGCCGAAAATCAAAGTTTTGACCATTGCCGGGTTGATCGGACGGGCGATTCAGTCCATTCACGAAGAAACCTCGGTCAGCAGATTGTTCAGCTAGGAAGCGAGTCTATGGCAACAGCAACGGAGACGAACGTTTTACAAGCCCAGCCGCGAGTAGCCGGCAACAAGAACGATGCTCGTCGCATTCGCCGCGACGGAAAGATTCCCGCGGTTCTGTACGGTGCCGGCAAGGAAGCCCGGTCGGTGAGTGTCGATCCGCGGCAGGTTTCGCGCATCCTGCATTCCGAAGCGGGCTACAACACAATCTTTGATCTGACACTGGACGGCGAACGCACCAAGGCAATGATTATCGACTGGCAATACGAGCCCATCAAGGGGGCGTTGCTGCACATTGATCTGAAACGCATCGCCATGGACCAGAGGCTTCAGGTTCATGTCCCCATCCTATTGAAGGGCGAAGCTGAAGGAGTGAAGCAGCAAGGCGGCATCTTGGAGCAGGTTGCCCGCGAGGTCGAGGTGGAATGTCTGCCGGGTGATATTCCGACTGCCATCGAAGTCGACGTGAGCCATCTGGTCTTCGGCAAGGTCATGCGTATTTCGGACCTGCCGCAACCCGAGAAGGTGAGGTTCTTGAGCGATCCGAATCAGCCAGTGGCACACATTATTTCGGTGAAGGAGGAAGCGGCGCCGACGCCGGAGGCGGTAGCGGCCGAAGCCGCAGCTGCGCCCGCGGAGCCCGAGGTCATCAAGAAGGGCAAGCAGGAAGTGCCGGAGGAAGGCGCCGAAGCAGCAGCCGCGGAGAAGACCGAAAAGGCCGAGAAGAAGGAGAAAGAGAAGAAGTAGCGGCGCTCGGTCCTTGGCTCGAGCGATTGCTCAAGCGAGACCGACGGTAGGATGGCAGAGGATGGGTTCGAATCAGCCGAAGCCTGAGTTAGCCGCGAAGAGCCAAGCGCGTGAAGCTGATCGTGGGCCTCGGCAATCCGGGGATCCAGTACGAGTCGACGCCGCATAATCTGGGTTTCCTGGCCCTCGACCGCATCGCAAAGCAATGCGGAGTCGAAATCAGAAACCGGCAATGCCGGGCCCTGACAGCCAGGACGACGATTGGTGCGGAGGCAGTTTTGCTCGCGAAGCCGGAAACCTTCATGAACCGGAGCGGGGAGTCGGTGCGCGAGTTGGTTGCGGAGTATGACATCGTTGCGGAATCGGACCTGATCGTTCTCCAGGATGAGCTGGACTTCCCCTGGGGGACGGTGCGAGTCCAACGCAACCGCAGCGCGGCCGGACACCACGGGATTGAGTCTCTGATCGAGGCGCTTGGAACCCAGGATTTCTTGCGAATCCGCATGGGAGTCGGACCCGAGAGGAAGGTAGAAGACGGTATCCGGTACTTGCTATCCCCGTTCCCTAGGGCCCGGCGCCCAGTGATCGATGCGATGCTCGAGCAGGCTGCGGAGGCCGTCGAGGCGATTTTGAAGGAAGGTCGGGCGGCAGCCATGAATCGCTTTAATCGCAAGGAGCCGAACGCCGAGAACTAACGACCGATGGAGAAGAGGAATGAATCGCACCTATGAGCTGATGTTCATCGTCCGCCCTGATATGCCGGAGGAGGATCAGGACAAGCTGATTTCCACGCTGGAGTCGGCCGTCACTTCGTTTGGGGGACGGGTCAAGAGTGTGGAGCGCATGGGCAAACGGCGTCTCGCCTACACCGTCCGCAAGTTCCAGGATGGCATCTACGTTCTCCTGACGGCGGAAGGCAGCGGCGGCTTGATGCATGAATTGGAGCGCCGATTGCGAGTCAGCGAACCGGTGATTAAGTTTCTGACGGTGCGCATCGATGAGGAACAGAAGCGCCTCGACAAGATCAAGGCAATTCGGGCCGCGCGGCGCAAAACTTCCTCTCCTCCACCGGCCGCTGAGACCCCAGGAGAGGCGCCGGCGGCGACGGCATAGCAGCTCGTCGGTGGCTCTCGCTGACTGGAGGGGAGCCCCACCGGGTCTGCCGTCAGGAAGAACGGCAGGAAAGGAGATTTGAGAAGACATCATGGCTGAGGAAACGAGAGCGACAGCAACATTGAGCAGCGAAGCGGTTGCAAGTCCAGAGCGAGCGGAACGGGCGGAGCGAGTGGAACGGGGTGAGCGACGCCCCAGTCGCAGCTCGCCCGCTGGCCCCGGTGGCCGCGAAGGCGGAGCCCGCAAGTTTTTCCGCCGCAAGAAAGTATGCAAGTTTTGCGTGGAGAAGATTGAAGCGATCAACTACAAGGACGTCCGCTTGTTGCAACAATTCGTCGCCGAGAGCGGGAAGATTGTTCCTCGGCGCCTGACCGGCGTGTGCACGCCCCATCAACGGCGATTGTCAACGGCAATCAAACAAGCGCGTAATATCGCGCTGCTGCCGTTTGCCGGCCGCGCGTGAGTAAGACCAGCGCGATCCGCCCAGACGAAGGGTTAGAATCCGGCGGCAAAACTCAGGGAGCGATCTCATGGAAGTCATTCTGAAGGAAGATGTAGCCAAGTTGGGCTCACGGGGGGACGTGGTCAAGGTCGCCGAGGGCTATGGACGGAATTTTCTATTGCCGCGAAAGCTGGCCATTGAAGCTACTTCCGGCAACAAAGCCGTGATCGAGCAGATGAAGGCGGCGGCGATCCGGCGTTCGGCGAAGGAGAAATCCCAGGCCGAAGAGTTGGCGAAACAGTTTGACAGCCTGTCGGTGACCTTCACTCGTCGGGCCGGTGAGCACGACCAGTTGTTTGGGTCGGTTACCTCCGGTGACATCGCCGAAGGGCTCGAGAAGAGGGGTTTCTCGGTTGATCGGCGCAAGGTCCAGCTGCATGAGCCACTGCGTACGCTGGGTGAGTTCACCGTTCCGATCCGGCTGCACAAGGACGTAACCACGCATCTGAAAGTACTGATTGAGAAGGAAACAGTTGAGTAGTCCCGGAGTTTTCCCTCCCCAGGCGGCATTGGACGATGATCCACTTGAGGTCTGCCCGGCGGCGGTTTGATAACCTCGTTGCTTCCATCTTCTTATACGGATTCATTGAGGCGAGGCTGGGCGCAAAAGCGCCCGCGTTTTGCTCACGGTTCTCATCCTGACACGTCCATAGCTATGCCACCGGGAAAACGGCAATGGCGCCCGGGGCAGTCGAGGACCCAGAAACGATATGCCGGCCGATGCGTGGTCTCTAACATTTGCGGTTGGCAAGGATTCCCCTCAGGGAGCACGACGGGACGAAGAAGCGAGCGGAACCCAGGATTTCCCCTCTCGGGGCCTTATGGCTGGGCACAGTCTAGGCCGTATCGACGACACGCTTTTGGTGCGGGAAGCGCAGCGTGGCAATCGCGCCGCCTTCGAGGAACTCGTGCGCCAGTACGACCAGGCGGTGCTCCGGCTGGCGGTTCATCTCACAGGATCGGAGCACGAGGCCCAGGATATTTACCAGGATGCTTTCCTGAAGGCGTACAAGAGCGTAGGCAATTTTCGTTTTGAGTGCTCCTTCTATACCTGGATTTATCGCATCGTGACCAATCTGTGCCTGGATCACCTGCGCAAAAAGCAGGTGCGGAAAGAAGAGGCGCCGGTAGCTACCGATCCCGATGGCGAGGCCTATGATGTGCTCGAGCAGGTGGCCGATGGACGGGCCGAGGCAAATCCGGAGCGGGATCTGATGCGCCGCGAACTGGCCCGGCGCATCAGCCGAGCGCTCGAGAAGCTCACCCCCCGCGAGCGAATGGTTTTTGAGCTAAAGCATTATCACGGATTGAAATTGCGAACCGTAGGCGAAGTACTCCATACCACCGAGGAAACCGCCAAGAATACGTTGTTCCGCGCCAACCAGAAGTTGCGGAGTGCGCTCGCGGATATGCGGTGATCGGTGTGGGGGAGGACGGGCTGCGCTCGAGCGAATGGCTCGGGCCGAGAGTTGCCCGGCGAGGAGTGGGGATATGAAATGTGAATGGGTGAAAGAAAATGTCGTGTTGTACGTCTACAACGAGCTGCCGGACGATGCGCGCTACGAGCTCGAGCAACACTTGGCTCGTTGTTCCGACTGCACCGCCGAGCTCAAGACAACGCGTAAGTTCCATGCGGTTCTGTCGGAGTTGCCGGTTGAGGAACCTTCGCCCAACTTATTGGCCGCCTCCCGCATGCGACTCGGGGAGACGCTCGAAAACGTCAAACCGGGTGGTTTCTGGCGCCGGCTGGTGTTCGACCCCGGGGCATGGCTCCGGCAGGTTCAGTTTGCTCCTGCCTTAGCGGCGGCACTTGTCATTCTTGGATTTGCCGGCGGGATCGGAACCAGTTACAAGCTCATGTCGAACTCCGGGAACCTGGAGTCCTTAGTTCCGCGTGCCACCCCCGCCCCGACCGAATCTTCGATTACCGCCATCCGTTCCATCTCCCAGAACCCCGGCTCGAACACCGTCAGCATCCAATACGACACGGTTTCCACCCAGCAAGCCCAAGGTTCCCTGAACGATCAGCGCATTCAGCAGCTGCTCTTGTTCGCAGCCCGCAATAACTACAACTCCGGTGTGCGGATGGATTCGGTCGATCTGTTGACGCAGCAGCCGAACGCCGATCACGTTCGCGAAGCCTTGATCTATGCCCTGCGCTACGACTCCAATCCCGGAGTGCGGCTCAAAGCGCTCGACGGTCTGGGGCCTTATGTGAAGAATGATTCAAGGGTTCGCGATGCCCTGCTCGAGGCTCTGATGGACGACTCCAATTTGGGAGTGCGAGCCGAAGCCCTGCGTCTGCTCGGGCCGGTTCGTGGCGACAGCAGTGTGCGAGCAGTACTGGTGAACCTGGCGGAGCACGACGAGAATGCGTACATCAAGTTGCAGGCTCGCAGCGTGCTGGCCCAGCTGCCCGAATTTGACTAAGCGCGATGAGCCTCGCTAAGCTGCCCAATCGTAATCGAGGGGGAGGAGGAAGGTGGCAAGCAAAAGGTGGGAGATTGAAACTTCTCGCTAAAGCTCTTACGGTGGTTGTCCTCGTCCTGCCGTCGGCCCCGGCTCAGCAAACGCGGATCTACGAAGATGGCGGAAACTGGGCGCGAGAGGTTACAGGTTCCCTGGCCGCCGTCAAAAACCTCAAAGTGAGGGTGGACGTTGGATCGGTAAGAGTCACCGGCGGTGCGCAGCAATCGATCGACTACACCATTCGCAACCTCTCTTATGGCGGCTCCGAACAGGTGGCGCGGCGCGAGTTCGAAAATTACAAGATCAGCGCCACAGTCCGGGGTGACACAGCTCGAATTGTGGGGGAATGGCAAGGCGGCAAGACCCATCGATTTTCCGGAGAATTAGTGATTCGCGTCCCCCGAGAAATGGACGAGGTCAAGGTCGAAACCGATGGCGGCAGTGTTTCGACCAGCGGGATTACCGGACGAGTGGAGGCCGAGAGTGGCGGAGGCAATATTCATCTGGATGATATTGGGGGTGCGATCAGCGCGGAGACGGGTGGGGGCGGTATCGAAGTAGGGAACGTCGCCTCCGATGTCAGCCTGCACACGGGGGGTGGATCGATCAAGGTGAACTCGGCGAAGGGAAAGATCGTTGCCGAAACCGGGGGCGGCAGTGTGAAGGTCGTAGAGGGCGGCCAGGGTGCGGAGCTAGAAACGGGCGGGGGCACGATCGAAGTGGAGCGCTGCCATGGGAATGTAAAGGCCACAACCGGCGGCGGCAACATTGAACTGGGGGACATCGGCGGAGGGGCGGAAATTTCAAGCGGCGGCGGCAGTCTCCGCCTGGCCTCTGCCCAAGGGCCGGTGCGCGCCGAAACCGGTGGGGGCACGATCGAGCTGGGCGGCATACCTTCGGCTCGAGCCGAAACCGGCGCCGGCAGCATCGAAGCCAAATTCGTACCCTCCAGCGGTCAAAAGACTGATTCGCTGCTCGAAACCTCGGCGGGAGATATCAAGATCTACATCGCTCCGAGCGTCAGTCTCAGCATTCGGGCCGCCATCGAGGTCGCCAATGGACACCAGATCCAGTCCGAGTTTCCTGAGATTCGCATCACCGCCGAGGGGGGCGAGTGGGGACCCAAGACGGTGACGGGTGAAGGCAACTTGAACGGGGGTGGTCCTAAGCTCAAAGTCCGGACTACAACCGGGGATATCACCTTTCTCCGAGCCAGCCGCTAGGCGGCAAACCAAGGGGGAATGATGCCTAAGACAATCCTGACCGCCGTGCTGATCCTATCCGTCGGAGCCGTTTTCGCCCCGGCCGAGTCGGTTTCCGATACATCTTCGGGGGAGGTCTTCGGCTACCCCAGTGAGGATCTTGAGGGCGTTTCTTATCTCGGTGTGGACACCCGGGATATCACCGCCGACCGGCTTGGTCCGCTGCACCTGAAAGAAGAGACCGGGGTAGAAATTACCATGGTCGATCAGGATGCTCCCGCCGGCAAGGCCGGATTGAAAGAGCAGGACGTCATCCTCACCGTCAACGGGGAGAAGATCGCAAGCGTCGAGCAACTCCGCCGCGTCATCCGGGAAACACCACCCGGACGGATCGTAAGTCTTGGCGTCTCCCGCAATGGCCAGCCGATGAGCTTCAAGGTACAACTGGCGGATCGGAAGAACGGCTTTGCCGACTCTTACGGTCCGAACGGCAAGGGCTTTCATTTTACGATGCCCACTATGCCGTCAATGCCCGAGATGCCGTCCCTGCCCGACTTGGACATTCCTGTGTCAATCGTGGTCGTGCATTCCTCCGCCCGCAGCGGCCTGATGGTTGAAAATCTCACGCCCCAACTGGGTGACTACTTCGGTGTCAAGAACGGGGAAGGCGTGCTGGTCCGTTCGGTCGAAAGAGGCAGTCGGGCGGAGAAGGCAGGGTTCCGGGCCGGGGATGTGATCACCAAAGTCAATGGGGAACCGATTCATGATGCGGGAGATTTCACTCACGCTCTGCGCTCCCGCAAGGACAATTCGGTCAGCATCGCCTTTATTCGCGACAAGAAAGAGCAGACCGTGACCCTTCCCTTGCCGGAGCGGAAGCAATCTCTCAGCTTGGATGAGAGCCTCGAGCAATGGCGATCGGAGATGGCACAGCTGGCACCCGAGAGGGAGCAAGCCATCGCGCAGTCGCAAAGGGCGATCGAGGATCTCAAGCGGCAGATGAACGAGATGCACAAAGACGGCGATGAGCTTCGCTGCAAACAGAAAGAGTGGCTTGAGACGGAACGTCAGCTCCGCGCAGTTCAACGACAGATGCAGGAACGAAACTGGGAATAGTTCCCATCGGCAGTCACGACTCCGCCGCTGGTTCGGCTACCTTCTGCCGATTGAGCTCTTCGCTCGGTCCCCGACCGGTGGCCAGGCAAGCCCGATTTCTCCCCGCCTGTTTTGCCGCATAGAGAGCTCGATCGGCTGCCTCTACCAGCTCGTCTCGCGTCGCCCCATGCTCGGGATAGTTGGCCGCGCCGGCACTGATCGTAACCGGCCGAGGCACACCTGGGAATTGCCAGTTTTCCACCATGCGGAGCAACTTTTCCGCCACTTGCAGCGAGTGCTGCGGGCTGGTCTGGGAGAGCAGAACCACGAACTCTTCACCCCCGTAGCGGCATACCACGTCCAGTCTTCGAACCTGCTGATGTAGGATCGACGATACCTGACGCAGAACTTCATCTCCCAACAGGTGCCCGAACTCGTCGTTGAGGCGCTTGAATTGGTCGATATCAATCATGATCACGCCCATACCCGAGCCGAAGCGGCGGACACGCTCAATTTCCTCCACCACCCGCAGCTCGAAATACCTGCGGTTGAAAATTCCGGTCAGCCCGTCGAGGTAGGCAAGTTTTCGCACGCGCTCCACGTAATACGCATTCTGGATCGCCGTCGCACAGATGTCGGCCACCGACTCGAGAGGCTGGGCGTCACTTAGGTTGAATGCGCTTTTCCGGTCACTGGTGAGCACGAGCACTCCGAGCGCCTGTCCATACGAGATCAGCGGTATCGACATGCGCGAGGCGCTCTCGGGAAACAATCGCCCGTCCCGGCAGAGGCTAACGTCGTCCTCGATCAGGGTCTTGCGGGCTTCGAAGGCACGCCCCCAGGGTGTGTTTCTGAGGGGCAGGCTCTCGCCTTCGAGTGTTCCGCCGGTCAGGGTTCCATGGCTGGCTCGCATGGTAAGTTCCTCCTCGTCTCGGAGCAGCACGGACACCTGTGGGACCTGGAATGCCCCCTGAATCAGACGGCACACTTTCGAGAGCAACTC
Organism: Terriglobales bacterium; assembly: GCA_035622455.1. Classification (GTDB taxonomy): domain Bacteria; phylum Acidobacteriota; class Terriglobia; order Terriglobales; family Acidobacteriaceae; genus JAFAGX01. The sequence goes on along the minus strand of DASPVG010000095.1, from coordinate 11,922 downwards.
GGGCAGATCGAGAACGTTCGTCATCTCTTTGGCGATGACATTGATCGCCTCCAACTGGGAGGCTCGGCGTCGCTCTGAGGAGTAAAGTCGAACGTTTTCGAGGGCAATCGAGGCCTGGGTGGAAAACAGGGTCAGCAGATCGACGGTCTCATAGTCGAAATGGTTGGCGTTTTCACTCTGGCAATCGAGCACGCCGACCACTTGATCGCGAACCATCAGCGGGATGGCCAGCTCGGAGCGGGTAGTCTGGGCTGACGAGACATAACGTGGATCTTGCGTGACATCCGGGGCATAGACAGGACGTTTCTGCAGGGCTGCAACCCCGGTGATTCCCTTCCCGATCGGCAAACGGATCTTGTCCTGACCCTCATCCCAGCCAATCTGACGACGCACGTGGAGATCCCCAGCCTCGTGATCCAACAATAAGATAGCGACATTCTGTAAGCGAAAGTAGTCCCGGGCGATGACCAAGATCTGCTGCAGTACCTCATCCAAGTCAAACGTCGACAGCACTGCCTGACTGGCGTCATAGAGGATGGCGATCTTTTGCATACTCTGCTGGCCAGATTCTATCGGGCTTCGTCTTTCGGGCCGAGGTTCCGAAAGTAACCTGTCCGACTGGTTCAGACCTTCCCCGCTCCCGACGCTCGTTTTCTCCCGGCAATCGTCTTGATGATCCCGAACACGACCAAGCAGAACCAGAAATCCACCACCATTCCCACGTCGATTTTGAACGGTTCATGGCGGGCGCGCACCGGCAGATAGCCTTCCACCAGGAAATAAATGGCATTGCCTACCATGACCGCGGCCAAAGCCTGGAAGAAATTCGCTGTAGACTTAGACATGGTTTCGCTGGCCCGAAATCGTTTCTCGGCTCATCCTTAGAGATGCTCGAACCAGGCACATCTGTGCAGTATGTCAAAGGGATCGGCCCCCGCCTGGCTGAGATCCTGGCGGACAAAGGCATCCATACGGTAGATGATCTTCTCCACTATCTTCCCTTTCGCTACGAAGATCGCCTCAACCCGCGCACCATCCCGGAGTTACGTCCGGGAGAGATGGCAACGGTCATCGCGGAGGTCCGAAGAGCGAGCTTTGTCCCCGCCCGCCGCATGCCCATTTTCGAAATGACCGCCGGGCAAGGGCGGGCACGCCTCAAGTGTATTTGGTTCCACGCCGGCTATCTCCAAGATCGATTGAAGCCCGGTCAATGCGTAGCCCTGTACGGAAAAGTCGAGGAGGACTATCGGGGCAGCGGGCTGCGCATGATCCAGCCTCAGTTTGAAATCTTGGAGGATTCTTCGGCTGAGGAGAGCTCGACGGGCGATTCCCGAGAACGCAAGCTGGCCAGTTCGCTCGAGATCGGCCGCATCGTGCCGATTTACGAATCGGCCGGCCAAGGTCGCCTCACCTCTCGCTGGTTTCGCCGCGTCATTCACGCCGCTCTCGAAAACCTCGCGCCGGATTTACCGGATGCAATTCCGGCCGCGGTTCGCCGTCACCTGAACCTGATTCCGCCCCGCGAGGCGTTCTCGAAAGTCCATTGGCCGGAACCGGGGCAGAGCATGGCAGATCTTGCATCCTCGCGCAGCCCGGCTCACCTGCGCCTCATTTTTGAAGAATTGTTCCTGATCGAACTCGGCCTGGAACTCAAACGGCGCGAGCAAAAGGCCCTGACCGGGATCGGGTTTGGGCTCAACGAGCAGGTGCGGTCGGCGATCAAGAAAATCCTTCCCTTTCATCCCACGTCGGCGCAAAAGAGAGTGCTCAAGGAAATCGCATCGGACATGGGGAACCCCTCTCCCATGCGTCGCCTGCTGCAGGGAGACGTAGGCTCCGGTAAGACGATCGTTGCATTCGAGGCAGCCGTCATTGCCATGGAGAATGGATTCCAGGCGGCTCTCATGGCGCCCACAGAAATTCTGGCTCAGCAGCACTACTTTTCGGCTCGCCGCACCCTCGAATCTGCCGGCTACCGGATCGTGCTGCTGACCGGTTCGCTTGAGGAGGACCGCAAGCGCGAAATTCGCCGTCATATTGCCCAAGGCAATGCGCAACTGGTGATTGGAACCCATGCCCTGATCGAGCAAAGTGTGGAGTTCCACAATCTCGGGCTAGTGATTGTCGACGAGCAGCACCGCTTCGGTGTGCTCCAGAGATCCAAGTTGATGAGGAAATCGCGCGAACCGGGCGCGGCCGAGGGACCGCTTCGAGAACCCGACGTGCTGGTCATGACGGCGACTCCGATTCCCCGCACCCTCGCTCTGACGCTTTACGGCGACTTAGATATCAGCATTATCGATGAGATGCCGCCCGGCCGCACCCCCATCTTGACCCGCCGAGTTCGAGACGACCGCTCGGATGAAGTTTGGGAGTTTGTGCGCAAACAGGTCGCGGCCGGCCATCAAACCTACGTCGTCTACCCGGCGATTGAGGAGAACGAAGAAAATGACCTCAAGGCCGCCATGAAGATGTACCGGGAGCTGAGCCGGCGGGTTTTCCCCGATTTGCGGGTCGGCCTGCTGCATGGCCGGATGGATCCTGATCTGAAAGAGCAGGTCATGGGCGGATTCCAGCGGGGGGAACTCGATATCCTGGTGTCTACCACGGTGATCGAAGTGGGTGTGGATGTGGCCAATGCGAACGTGATGGTGATTGAGCATGCCGAGCGATTCGGCCTGGCCCAACTCCATCAGCTTCGCGGCCGCATCGGGCGCGGAGCGGCAAAATCGTTTTGTGTTCTCATGACCGGCGGAAAAGTCTCCGAAGAGGGGGAACGTCGGCTCGATGCCATGGTCAAGACTCACGATGGCTTTCGCATCGCCGAGCTGGATCTCGAACTGCGCGGGCCGGGAGAGTTCCTGGGCACCCGACAAGCCGGCCTGCCCAGTTTCCGGGTGGCCCAGCTCATTCGCGATGGTCAGCTGCTCGAGGCGGCGAAGAGCGAGGCGGCTACGGTTTTGGCAGGGCCAAGTGTGGAGATCTCGCAGGCAGAAATCGACCGAGCTTTGCGCCACATGCGGGCGCGTTGGCAGACGATCTACGGACTGGTGGAGGTCGCCTGAGCTCACCGAAAGGAAACGTCCGTTTCTCGAGCGATCTCCTCGATCAATCCCAATCTTCACCGCCAATCCGTGGTTGGTTGACTCGGTCATGAATCGATGGGTAGGCTAACCCCGAAAGTGCCGCGCACGGATGATCAGCGGGCTTTATTAAGACATTTTCTGGCTGCCCTCGCCTATCGAACGCAGAAAGCATTGCGGGGCGCCCCACCGGACTTTGGCGAGTTCCGGGCCCCGCTTCTGGCTCGTACGCCGCAGGAGTTGGCTCGCCATATGGACAGCGTTCTCGGATACGCTCAAACCTCCACGTATCGCCCGCCGGCGATGACGCCGCATAGGCGGCGATCACCTCGGCCACGGCTCCGCTTCCTCTTCGCTTGCAGTCTCCCTGGCCTGACCTCACCAAAGAAACAACGAATCCCGATTGCCGGGCTTTGGCGTCCCGCGATACGGGGTGGGATAATCATCGGCAGTGCCGACGGAATCCAAAGTTGATCTGTACAAGGGCCTGCCTTCGGTCGACGAGCTGCTGAAGAGAGAGCCGCTGGTCTTTCTCGCCTCGAGGCAAGGCCAGCAGCCCGTAACCGATGCTGTCCGCACCGTGCTCGGCTCGCTGCGGAATGAAATTGCCACCGGTCGGCTGGATGCGGAAAAGTTGCGGCTTGCCCTGTCCGGCCTGGTCGAAGCCGTCGAACGTGAGCTGCGCCGGGCTTTGCGCCACTCTTTGACCAAGGTGATCAATGCCACCGGGGTGATTCTACATACCAATCTCGGCCGCGCCCCGCTTGCCGCCTGTGCCTTGGAACATATCCGCGAGACCGCGGGAAGTTACTCAAACCTGGAATTCGACCTTGCCGCCGGCGAGCGCGGCAAGCGCGACGTGCACCTGAATCGTCTGTTTCAAAAACTGCTGGCACCAGCCACGCCCTCCGCGCAGTCGAAGCGCGACGAAACCCGTCCGGGGGACGGGTCAGGGGTCTCCACGATTGTCGTGAATAACAACGCCGCCGCCGTCCTGCTGGCCCTGAATACCTTGGCGGAGAGCGCAGAGGTTATTGTCTCGCGGGGAGAACTGGTCGAGATCGGGGGATCCTTCCGCATTCCCGATGTTATGGCGAAGTCGAATGCCATTCTGCGCGAAGTTGGTACGACCAATCGCACCCGGATCGGGGATTATGAAAGGGCAATCACGGATAAGACGCGCCTCTTGTTGCGAGTACATCGCTCCAACTTCGAGATCACCGGCTTTACCGAGCAGGTGGCACTCGAGGAGCTGGTCCGACTGTCCCGCGAGCGTAGAATCCCGCTCGTCGAGGATCTGGGGAGCGGTTCCCTGCTCGATCTACATTCCTTTCAAGTGGATGGCGAGCCGGCGGTCGTCGACAGCCTGCGCTCCGGCGTGGACGTCGTCACCTACAGCGGAGACAAACTGCTGGGGGGTCCCCAGGCAGGCATCCTCAGCGGGAGGGCCGACCTGATCGCCCAAATGCGATCGAATTCCTTGTTCCGGGCTCTACGCGTGGACAAGTTGACCTACGCAGCTTTGGAGGCCACCTTGATGGCCTACGTACAGGGCGAGCACGAGCAAATCCCCGTTCTCTACCTGATGGGTCTGAAAAGACAGGATATCGCCCGGCGAGCACAAGCGGTTGCCGAACAGCTGACCTCATCCCGGCTGTCGATCGAGCCGATCGACGGCGAATCGCTGATTGGAGGTGGAGCGGCTCCTTCCGCGGTGCTTCCTACCTGTCTTCTGGCACTCCGCTCGGATCGTCTCAGTGCCGAAGAGATCTCCGCCCGGCTGTTGGCTTTCGATCCACCGCTGATTACCCGAGTCGAGGAAGGACGCGTTCTCGTGGACCTGCGAACGGTGTTCCCCGAGCAAGACGAACTGGTCGCGGAAGCCCTTCGGCAGGTTGCCGGTCCCTGAATCAGGCGGCGGAGACGACACGTGGCTCCTGCCGTGCCCGGTATGTTTCCGAGGTCTGTCAAATCCATCTGTGGTGACTTTCTACACCGTCGGCCATTCCACCCGGAGTATGGACGAGCTGATCGAAGTTCTCCGGGCTCATGGCATCCAAACTCTGGTTGATATCCGCGCATTTCCCGTGTCCCGCCGATTGCCCCACTTCAATCGGGAATCGATCGAGAATGGCCTGCACAGAGCAGGAATTCGCTATGTCTGGCTGAAAGGGTTGGGGGGTCGCCGCCGAAAGATCCGCGACGATTCCCCCCATTGGGCGCTGCGTAGCCCGAGCTTTCGCAACTACGCCGACTACATGCTGACCGAGGAGTTCGAGAACTCGATGGGGGAGCTCGTCCGGCTCGCCGATCATTCGCGAGTCGCCTTGATGTGCGCGGAACGGGTGTATTTCCGCTGCCACCGGATGCTGGTCTCGGACTGGCTGGTAGCTCACGGCCACGAGGTTCTGCATCTCGACGGAACCGAAACCCCCAGGCGGCATCAATTGACGGCGGAAGCACGGTGGACCGGCGGACAGGTGATCTATCGCGGAGATCGTCTGTTGTAGACCGCCGCGCGTCTGGCTAGTCGTGCCGCGATCTTCGATGTGGTATTTTGAGCGCATGATCGTTGGCAGTGGCATTGACATCGCGGAGGTGCCGCGGATCGCGCAGTCGATCGAACGGTTCGGGGATCGGTTCCTTCGCAGGGTGTTTACCGAAGGCGAGATTGGCTACTGCGACCGCAAGGCCAAGCGGGCAGAACACTATGCCGCTCGCTTTGCTGCTAAGGAGGCCGCCATGAAAGCGATTGGAACGGGCTGGAATCATGGTGTGAAATGGCGCGACTTCGAAGTTTGTCGCATGCCGGGAGGCCGCCCTACCCTCAGTTTTCACGATCGGGCCGCGGAATTCGCCGCCCGCCTGGGCACGAAGCGAGTCGCGCTGTCTCTTTCCCACACCGAACAATACGCCATCGCGCAGGTGATTCTGGAGAACTAAATCGTTTCCATCGTCTGCTGCCGCGAAGCGTCCTTCTGTTAGACTGATGCGTTCTCGAGCCCACGAACCCATGTCGGCAGCCAGCCAGACCATAGCCGCACGTCCTCCCACCGCCGTAGAAGATACTGAGGGGAGGATCTTTTTGGCCGGCGTGGCCACCACCAGTTTCGCCGCCCTGCTGGTGGAACTGGCGCTGACCCGCCTGTTCTCCGTGGTTCTCTTTTATCACTTCGCGTTCCTTGCCATCTCGATTGCCCTGCTCGGATTAGGCGCCGGCGGAGTGTTTGCCTATGTAGGAAAACGGTGGTTGGCGAGATTCAAGACTCGGCCCCTGCTGAGCTGGCTGTCCTTGCTGAATGCCCTGACCGTTCCCCTCGTGCTCGAGGTCATCCTCCGTGTTCCCGTTTCCATGGGAATGTCGTGGGCAAATTTTCTCCGGCTTGCGTCGATGTATCTGGCTGCCGCCTTGCCATTCTTTGTGACGGGCCTCGAGTTGGCGCTCGTATTTGCTCGCGAATCAACCCATATTTCCCGACTCTATGGGGCGGACCTGGTGGGCGGGTCCCTGGCTTGCCTCGCCACCGTTCCCCTGCTCAACTGGCTGGGGGGACCGAACACCATTCTGTTCTCCGCCCTCCTGTCGGTCCTGGCGGCTGGAATCTGGGCGGCCACGGCCTTCGCCAGGAAAGCCGCTCTCGGCTTCGCCCTCGTGATCTCACTGCTGATAGCGGGCAATCATTCGGGAAAGCTTTTCGATGTGGTTTATGCCAAAGGTGTGCTTCGCGACCCGTCCTGGGTCGAGTTTGCGCGCTGGAACGCGATTTCTCGCGTTGAGGTCGATCGCCTGGGGGATGCCAAGGTGATCGTGATCGATGCTGACGCTTCGACCTACATCATGAACGCCGATCCCGAAGACTGGCAGGATAGCGACTGGCAGAAAGACTTGATGTCGGCTCCTCCGGCTCTGGCCAACGTATTGCGGGCGCATGGGACCTACGCGATTATCGGTCCCGGAGGCGGCGTTGACGTTCTCCGGGCGGTAGCCAACGGCAGCCCCAGTGTGACCGGAATTGACATCAACCCCCTCATCGCCAACACCGTGATGCGGGGCAGGTACGCCGACTATTCCTACCACCTCTACGAGCGTCCCGAAGTACATATCCATATCGCCGATGGGCGATCGTTCCTGCGCAACGCCCGGCAGAATTTCGATGTGATCGAGATGACGCTCGTGGACACCTGGGCCTCCACCGCGGCGGGGGCTTTTGCGCTTAGCGAGAACAGCCTGTATACGGTCGAGGCGTTTCGCGCCTATTTCGATCATCTCACCCCCGATGGCATCCTGGCGATCACACGCTGGGAGTTCCGCCAGCCGCGAGAAGCCTTGCGGGTGGTTTCCGTGGCGATCGAAGCGCTGCGCGAACTGGGAGTCTCGAATCCGGCCAGAAACTTCATGGTGATTGCCGGCGGGCAATTGAACGTGGACGGCATTCCGGTGGCGGTTCTGGCGAAAAGGATCCCCTTCACCGGGGAAGAAGAGCAGGCGGTTCAACAACACCTGCACAAATATCCCGCTTTGAAGGCCCTGTATCTGCCCTCTGAGCCCACGGCGAACCCGTTCGCCTCCCTCATCCAGTCCCAGGATCCCGCGGTCTTTGCCCGCGATTATCCCTTCAACGTAGCGCCGGTGAGAGACAATGCACCCTTCTTCTTTTTCACTCTGAAGCTCAGCCGAGTGCTCGGACGAGACAACCTGGAAAAAGGAAGCGATTGGAAGGTGAACAGCGGGGTTGTAGTGCTGGCCATGGTGATCGAGATCTCGCTCGGAGCAGTCTTAGCATTTCTCATCATTCCTCTGCTTTTCCGAGGCTCCCTTGGCCGACAACCGGCAACCCCGCTTTTCTATTTTGTGGCGATCGGGCTTGGGTACATGCTGGTTGAGGTCACCTTCATCCAGCGATTTGTGCTTTTTCTCGGTCATCCGACCTATGCCCTGACCGTAGTCGTTTTCCTCCTGCTGTTATCGAGTGGACTGGGCAGCTTCGTCTCGCGAAGGTGGCGGATTGGAGCTCACCCCGCACGCTTTCTGTTGGTCCTGATTGCCGCCGTGCTCTTGGTCTATGCGTTCCTGCTGACACGAATCTTCAACCAGTTCGTGGGGGCTCCAATTCTTGCGAAGCTTGCGATCAGCGCGGGCTTGCTGGTACCGCTCGGATTCGTCATGGGAATCCCATTTCCTTCCGGCTTGCGAGCTCTCGCCCGTTGGGGAGCATCGCCCGCAACCTACCAGGACGCGAACGACAACCCTCTCGAGTGGGCCTGGGCTATGAATGCTGCGTCCAGCGTTCTCGGCTCGGTACTGGCCGTCTTTATCGCAATCCAGTTCGGCCTTAACGCAACTTTGGCCTGTGGCTCTCTAGCGTACCTCTCCGCCATGCTTCCATTGCGTACCCTGGCGCCGCGCCCCGAGTGATATCGAATCGCCTAGATCGCTCTGCTATGATCGAGGCATTGCTCGTCGGTTCTCGACTATTGGTGGTGAATGTTAGCGATGAAGGCCATAGGGAGAATCAGTGCCTAGCCAGAAGCAGTTGAAGTGGTCGCAGCTGAAGGTGGGGCTCACGGTCGTAGCAGGAAGCCTCATCCTGGCGATTCTGATTCTGCTGATGACCAGCACCGGCGGCATTCTCACTCCCAAGATCCGACTGATCTCTTATTTCGATAACGCCGGCGGGCTGCAGCCCGGAGCGGTGGTCCGACTGCAAGGGGTAGACATTGGAAGTGTCGCTAAAGTCGAAGTGGTATCGGACTCCGCCCACCAATTGACCCCCGTCGAAGTCATCATGAAGGTCAGCACCAAGTTTCATTCGAATCTACGCAAGGATTCGGTTGCCACCCTGGCCACGGCGGGCGTGCTCGGCGCCACCTTTGTCGATATCGATAGTTCGGTGGCGAAAGCACGGGAAGCCCAGGACGGAGATGTGCTGCCCACTAAGGAAACTCCGCAGATCGAAGACGTGGTGCGAGCGAGCCAAAGCAGCCTGCAAAATTTCGATGCCCTCGAAAAGCGAGTGGACCGGATTCTCAGTTTCGTCGAAAGCGGACAGGGATCGATTGGCAAGCTCGTCTATGATCCCACCCTTTACAACCAATTGAACGCCACCGTGGCCGAATTTCAAACCCTGGTCGCCGATGTGGCCAATGGCAAGGGCAGCATTGGGAAGGCGCTGGTGAGCGACGAACTCTATCGCAACGCCAACGATACCATCAGCAAGCTGAATCAGATCATCGATGACCTGAACGCCGCCAAGGGAACGGCCGGTAAGTTCCTGAAGGATCCGACCCTCTATAACAATCTCAATGAAACCGCGGCCAATGTGAAGAAACTCAGCGACGACATCAACGCGGGGAGAGGGGGGATTGGCGTGATCGCCCGCGATCCGGACTTTGCCGCCAAACTGAAGAACACCATGAACAACATTTCCGCCCTTACCGACCGATTGCAATCCGGGCAAGGCACCGCGGGAAAACTGTTACAGGATGAGACGTTCTATAACAACCTCAACCAGCTCGTGGTGGACACCCGGGAGCTCATCAAGGCAGTTCGCGAGAACCCCAAGAAATATCTGACCATCCATCTGAAAATCTTTTGAACGGCTTACCTGTGCGAGATCCCGAAGGCGGAGGCCGCCGGTACATGTTCGTGCGCATGATAACTCGAGCGCACCAGCGGCCCCGATTCCACGTGGCGGAAACCGCATCCGAGAGCCGCCTCGCGCAAGAACTCAAACTCCTCCGGGGTATAAAAGCGCGCGATTGGCAGATGGTCCCGCGAGGGACGCAGGTATTGCCCGATGGTAAGGATATCCACCCCGCGAGAACCGAGGTCACGGAAGACTTCGACGAGCTCGGCAGTGGTTTCGCCCAATCCCACCATCAGGCCGGATTTGGTGACCATCGCGGGGGACAGCTTCTTGGCGGTCGCAAGCAACAGTAAGGAGCGCGCATAGCGGGCGCCTGAGCGTACCACTCGATAGAGCCGGGGCACGGTCTCGGTATTGTGATTCAAAACGTCGGGAGCGGCGTCGACGACAACCCGGAGAGCTTCCTCCACCCCTTGAAAGTCCGGGATCAGCACTTCGACTCGACAGAGGGGAGAAAGCCTTCGAATCTCGCGGATGGTCGCGGCGAAAATCTGCGCGCCGCCGAGATTATCGTCGTCCCGATTCACGCTGGTCACCACCGCATGCCGCAACCCCAGTGTCCGGACCGCCTCCGCCACCCGACGCGGCTCTTGCCCATCGATGGCCTGGGGTCTCCCCTTTGGTACCGCACAAAAGCCGCAACGCCGGGTGCAGACCTCTCCCAATAACATGAAGGTGGCCGTACCATGGTTCCAGCACTCGCCGATATTCGGGCATTGGGCGGATTCGCACACGGTGTGCAATTCGAGCGAGCGGGCAAGCTTTTTGAGTTCGTGGAAGGTCTCGCCCACGGGCGCCTTGGCTCGTATCCAGCTCGGCTTGGGCTGCCGGACCTGGGGCGCGAGGTCGATCTGCACAATTTGAAAAGCCCCTGCCATGGCTGAGTTGATTTTACACTTAGGGCCGGAACGGGGCGACCGCAGGGCGCGGATTGAACCTGTCGAAGATCGACACGATTTGCGGGATCAGCCAAGGGCCAGCGAAGGCACGATCAGTACTTCCGCATGGTGATCTGATTTCCGCCATGCTCGAAATCGACTTCATCCATAAGCTGCCGGATCAGAGACACACCGCGGCCGTGATCGGCATAGAGCCTTCCGGGCTGCTGCGGGTCCATTAACTGGAGAGGACTGAAGCCGGGTCCCGGGTCGGTTATGGTAACCAGGATCCCGCCTTGAGAGTTGCGTTTCAGCCGGCAGCGAACCTCCTTGGAGGGGTCGTTCTTGCATCCATGCACGACCGCGTTAGCCAAGGCCTCCTGCACCGCCAACGCGATCTGAAGTCGCTTCTCTTCCGGAACTTCGAAGCTCGTCAAAGTCTCAGAAATCGTGTCGGTTGCCTGCGCGATTGCCTTTCGATCGGCAGGCACAGACAGGTCGAGCAGGTCGAACCACTGCCCCGGGTCGCTGGATTCAGCTGTCATCGCAATTGGCGGTTAGGCGAAGGATTCCACGGCCGCGTCGTCATTGTCGAAGATTTCAAAAAGGTTGAGAACCCCCACCAGGCGCAAAGTTTGGACGGCAAACTTCGAGGGTTGCACGAGTTTGATGTTCCCACCCCGCTGCTTCGTGGAAGCCAGAAAACGCACCAGCAGACCGATTCCACTGGAATCGATCATCGGGACTTCGGCCAGGTTGATGGCAATGCGAGTGTCTCCTTGACCGACAGCCTCCTCGATGACCTGGCGCAATTCGTCAACTGCCGAGCCCAGCCTGAGAGGTCCGCGAAGCTGGATTAACTGCACTTCCGAGCGCTTACGGACATTGATGTCCAAGGCCCCTCCTCTCGACCGCCTTCCCGCCAAACCGGCGCTGGTAAAGGTACGGCAAGCGCCATTGTTTTTCAAGTGTTTGGCCACGGTTTCGTGGTTCGCCTCGTCTGCCGTGACCAGGCGAGGGTGGCTCGGGAGAAAGCGGAAAATCGAGGCGGATTCCCCGATCGGGGATCCGCCCGGATGGCGGTTCAGCGCCGCCCGTGTCAGTCTAGGTCCCTGCTGGAGAGGGTAAAAAATTCGTCCCCAAAGGTTGAAAAATTTGCCATAATCCTCAGGCGTCGGAGGTGTGGAATGCGCTCCGCAGCCGCCCGAGTTGCACTCCCCCTGTACAGCGTCGTTATTGTCACCACCGACCAACGGGTGGGCCCAGAGGCCGAGGCTCACCTGGCCTCCGATTATGACCTGCACATGCTCGAGA
>DASPVG010000094.1:0-4979 GCA_035622455.1 Terriglobales bacterium | reverse complement strand
GCGTTTCGCCTGCTCCGGTTGATCTTTGGCGAGATACGTACGGGGAATTTGAAGATCCGTGGTTTTTACCCCGACTGGGCGGAGCCAACCGAAAAACTATTGCGGCTATTAGTGCTCGTACTTGCTCTCACGGTTGCGTTTCCTTATTTACCGGGAGCCAAGACCCGGGCCTTTCAAGGAATCTCCATATTCTTAGGAGTGTTGTTGTCCTTGGGGTCCTCTTCGGCCGTGGCCAACGCGATCGCTGGCATCATTCTTACTTATATGCGTTCCTTTCTCCTCGGGGACTGGGTCCGGATCGGTGACACAACCGGCGAAGTCATCGAGAAGAACCTATTGGTAACTCGGGTCCTCACGCCCAAGGCAGAACTCATCACCATACCGAATGCGACCGTCATGAGCGCGGCGGTGACGAACTACAGCGTGGAGGCAAAGAAATCGGGAGTAATCTTCCATATCAAGGTCTCCATCGGGTACAGCGTCCCGTGGCGAACCGTTCATGAACTGCTCACCAGCGCCGCACTGGCCACCAAGCATGTACGCGAACAACCCGTGCCCTTTGTCCTGCAGGAGCGATTGGATGATTTTTACGTCTGTTACGAGCTGAATGCGTACACCGATGAGCCCAGAGAAATGCTGAACATTTATTCCGACTTGCACCAAAACATCCAGGACAAGTTCAACGAGGCCGGCGTGGAAATCTGTTCTCCCCACTTCTCCTCGCTGCGAGACGGCAACGCGATTACGATTCCGGAACAGTACGTCGCTCCCGACTACAAGGCACCGGGCTTCCGGATGGCAGCCAACGAGAGTGATCCAAAGAACGGCTCGCAGCTTGATCGAACGGAAAAGGTTCGAGAGATAGGCTGACACCCCACGACCCTCGTCCTTTTCCGGATGCTGAGCGGATGCCTTCATCTGGCCGTGCGAACCCGGGAGTACCTGTCTCTTTTGCCAGTATCGGGGTTTGCGATTCATTCGCTAGCCTTGGTTCGCCTTGGGGGAAGTGGGAAGGCTCGCGTTTTGTCTGCGTTGTTCATGTGTTCCTGGCGATGTTTCAAGCGAAGGTTTCAAGCGCCAGGTTTTCGCAGGAGCAGAAGATCGAACAGAAGGGTTCGGTCTTCAGCATCGAAGTAGAGGCGATTAAGGGAGCGACTGCCGATGGCCAAGAAACATAACCATAACGGTAAGAAACACAACCATAACGGGAAAGATAAGCTCAGTCGCAAGCAATATGAAAAGGAACTTGGGCGGCTTCAGTCCGAACTCTGCAAGTTGCAGGATTGGGTGAAATATAAAAGCCTTCGGGTGATCATCCTCTTTGAAGGACGGGATGCCGCCGGCAAAGGTGGCACGATTCGCGCAATTACCGAGCGTGTGAGTCCACGGGTCTTTCGCGTGATTGCCCTTCCCGCTCCTTCGGACCGGGAAAGAACCCAGATGTATATGCAGCGCTACATGCAGCATTTTCCCGCTGGCGGCGAGATCGTGATTTTCGACCGCAGCTGGTACAACCGAGCGGGAGTGGAATATGTGATGGGCTTCTGCACCAAGGAGCAGCATAAGCGCTTCCTGGAGTTGTGCCCGTTGATGGAAAAATACATCTTGGACGCCGGCATCATCCTCATCAAGTATTGGCTCGAGGTAGGAAAGCAGGAGCAGGAGCGGCGGTTTGAGGCACGGATCAAAGATCCGCTGCGGCAATGGAAGCTCAGCCCCATGGACCTCGAGTCCTTTCGCCTCTGGTACGACTACTCCCGCGCCCGGGACATGATGCTGAAGGCAACCGACAGCAAGCATGCTCCCTGGACCATCGTTCCCTCCGACAGTAAGCGGAAAGCTCGGCTCAACTGCATTTCCGACCTTCTAAGTCGGATTCCCTACAAGAAGCCTCCGCGGACAAAAGTGAAATTGCCGCCGCGATCCACAAAGGGAAGTTATGACGATCAGGTAACGCTGAAAGGAAGGCATTTTATTACGGAGAGGTACTGATACTGCTCGCAGCGGGAAAATAAAGGCGGTGCGCCTGAAGGCAGATTCCACTCCTTGCTCCCGCTTGTCGAAAGCACTGAGCTACAAGAAAGTAGCACCTTCCGTGCTCTGGGTCATTCGGGATCGCTGCTCACTCGAAGTCAAACGGCTTCTCCGACATTGGTGCACTCGCGACGATAGGTTTTGACGGCAGCGCGCAATGTCGGAAAAATGCGCGCTCCAGATGCCTTCAACTTGAACCGGCGCCTCTCCGCCCACTGCCGCCACTCCGTGTCCCGCCCCGCCGCAGCGAAAACCACGCCTCGCGCCCCGAGACTGGCCACGATGTCCTCAATGGCAAAGATCCCAGTCGCATCGATCATCGTGACCGGAAGCATATCGATAACAAACCATTTCAGTTCCGGCCCTGCTCGATCGGCAGCGGCCATCACTTCCCGTTTGAAGTAGGGAGCATTAAAGAATGTGATCGGAGCATTGAAACGGAACAAAAGCAAACCGGGGATGGTCGTGGCGCCGGGATGGCGCTCCAGGGCATGAAATCCTGGAATATCCTTTGCCTCGCCCAGAACCTCGGCCTTGGGCCGGGAGACGAGGCGGACAAACTGCACCAGTGCAAGCACTACCACCACAACGATTCCTTGAATCGCACCTACCGCAACCACACCCAGGGTAGCCAGGATCGAGAGAGCAACTTCCAGCCGGTCAATTTGGTACAGCTGCTTGACGGCCTTGAGGTCAACGAGAGAGAGCGCCGCCTTGACCAGCACCGCGCCAAGGGCGGCAATCGGGACGTAGCGCAAAGGGCCGGTGAAAAATAGCAGCACCACGGCCACGGTTCCGGCCGCGATTAAGCCCGTCATTTGTGTGCGCCCTCCGGCCGCGTCGCTCATCGCCGTGCGCGAATCGGCGCCGCTGATGGCGAAGCCTTGCGAGATCGCGGAGGCAATGTTGGCGGCGCCCAGGGCTAGAAATTCGCGGTCCGCGTCCACCTCATAGCGGTTCTTGGAGGCAAAACTGCGCGAGGTGAGCATCATGCTCGAGAAGCTGACCAAGGCAAGTCCAGCCGCCTCTTCGAGGAGCTGGGGCAGGAGGTGGAGAGGGAAGGTAGGGACCTTGAGGGCCGGCAGTCCTCGTGGCACCTCGCCAATTGCTTTGACGCCGTAGGCTTCCAACCCGAGTAATTTCACCGCAACCGCGGCGACGATCATGGCCACCAGGGCGGCCGGCGTTCGCGGCAGCAGCCGCGAGGAGAGCGCGATTACCGCAAATGTGCCCAGGCCAACGGCGAGTGTCGGCCAGTGCGTAAGACCCAGTTTGGACACGAATTCGACAAGTCGGGGTACGATCCCACCCGAGGTAATCGGAAAGCCGAAGATCTTGCCGATTTGTCCGAGGATGATGCTCAGTGCGATGCCGTTCAGAAATCCTACAAGGACCGGCTTCGACAGGAAGTCCGCCAGCGCACCCAAGCGCAGAAAACTCGCAGCGATCGAGAAGAAGCCTGCCAGGAAGGCGAGCGTCACCGATAGGGAGAAGTACAGGCGGTCGTCGCCTCCCGCGAGCGGTGCCACCGCCGCAGCTACCAAGGCGCAGGTCGCCGCATCGGGGCCGAGAATCAGCTGCCGCGAGGTGCCAAATATTGCATAAGCGACGAGGGGCAGGATGCTCGAGTACAGTCCGACAGCCGGATTGAATCCGGCCAGCTGCGCGTAAGCAACGCCGACTGGCAGCGCAACCGCCGCAACCGAGAGTCCCGCGACGAGATCATGGGGAAAATCGGCACGGCGGTAATCCAAGAGCTTGACCAGGCCGGGAGCGATCGGTGCCAGCAAGCTTCGGCGGCCGTCGCTGGTCGAGATTCGAGCATTTTGAGCACTTTGAGCACTGCTCATCAGGTTGCTCCGGAGAGGCTGGACGGGAGGCGCGAACCCAATCTATCCCCGATCACCGCGACGAAGGGCTCGGTGGAAACTGCTTGAGAAGCTTGGCGATGGCTTTGTCGATCAGCTCGAGAGATTTTTTCTTCTGTTCGATGTCCAGTTTTTGGGTGACCATGCCAGACCATATCAGCTGATGGCTGCGGCGGTCGACGAATTGCAATGCCAGGCTTGCGTCTGGAATTGGACCCTGGAGTTGTCCTTGCCCTTCCGCTCCAGTCCACACGGTGGCGTTGATCGAGGGCGGGGGTTCGGTGAATGTGGACGAGAGCGGGGTGCCGCCAGAGGCCACCATCGCAAAATCAATTCCGCCCGCAGCCATCAAGACAAGGTCGCCATCCTTTTCGGTTCGCGTGAGGCCCTTCGCATTCAGCTCACCGTCGATGGTGTTAACCACCTCCGCATAAAGGAGAGGTCGGGTAGGTGGCATCGCCGGTGCTGCCCATGTGTAGGTCTTATATTTTGAAAAGTCCACGCTCTTGTCGTAGCCAACTTTGACCTTCTGGGCGAAGACGAGACTCGAGAAAGCGGCCAGAGCCAAACCGACCCAAAGTTTTTTCCGACGGGCGCTCATGGTTGCCTTCCTCTCCGATGATTGGCGATCGGCACCATCCCGATGTCTCCTCCCGACGCCAAGTATTTGCCTGTCTGATGCTTACACTACCGGAACCAGAACGTGCGCAGACACTGTCACTACTGACAGATGGAGTCAGTTTGTCGAGCTTGCGCCGAAATGCTGTCAGGACTGACAGTTTCCTACAAGGAGCTCTGTCCCCTAGCATCAACCTGGCGCGCGAGCCCTGGAACCCCATGATTTTCGCGGCCGTTACTTTCGAAAAGTCAGCTGCAGAACGAAGGGGTGCTGTAGGCGGTCGTGCACCCAGACCTCAAAAAACATCCATCCGAAAATTCCGCGCACGAACGAACCGATGAGTTGCCCGACCTGTAAGAATTTGTGTTGTTGGCATCCGTGAGAATTGACAAGCAGGAAAGACAGGCTGCGTTATGAAGACCCGAGTGCTTTTTCTCATTTTCACGCTTCTTGCCGCT
>DASPVG010000093.1:0-7705 GCA_035622455.1 Terriglobales bacterium | reverse complement strand
GAAATCGACCCGCAAAAGAAGATCGTGTGGGCGCAGGGCAAAATCGATGACGCAGGTGCCGGCTTCGACGAGCTGAACGCTCCCTACGATGCCAAAAAGATCGGCGACTATACGGGCCACACACCACCTTAATCGATGGAGCCCGCCAACGACGATCGATGGATGGAAGAGCGAGCTGGTGAGCAGAGTGGGCGGAGTGGGGATCTCCACCACTCTACTCCCTGCGCGATCCATTCTTAAGGGGTGGGGCAGCCCGTCTCTACGATCCTTGGCTTTGACGAAAGCGGGCGTGTCACGGTGGATTTGTTCACCGGCTGGTGTGAGCTAGAGGAGGACCGACTGCCTCCGAGCCCTTCTATCTCCAAGAAAAGGGGTTACTGAAGTCCAAAAAATGTGAAGATTTTACACAAGTTTTCCTTGACCTTTGCTTCAATGTAACGTAGGTTAAAATGTTCCGAAAGGTTCCGTATCCTGTCGGACGAGCTTCCCGCTGTCAGCCGCAGCCTATCCGAGAAACTTTTGGCTGTCCGGGAGCATCTATATCATTAACCAGAGCTTTCCCGTACAACCCATCTGGAATGAGTTACTTACACACTCTGGTTGTGGACCCTTAGGACACTCAGGTGGGTGCTTGGCTGGTTGGCTTGGTCAGGAGACATAAGAGAACAATGCGTTCGGATCGAGTTTTCGATGCTTTACACACCTTGCGGAATCGCTATATGTTGTGCCAGCTCGCCTCAAAGGCTACGCGTAAGTTTCACAAGCCAAACACCAGAATTCAAGAAACGATGAATGAGGTTTTAGACCGGATCGCGAGCTCGGAACGGCAGACGGTTCTGTCAGAGCCGGAACACTTTGCTGAGGCGCAGCGGCGGGCTGCCTGACCGCTCCGCCGTCTGCATTGCGACAAGTCTTCCCCCTGAACGGCCTTCCTGGAAAATCTCCCTTCGCAGGTGATTCATAATGACCATCGCTGAACTGAAAGAAAAAAACATTACGGAGTTGACCAAGATCGCCCGATCCTTGGACCTCCCTGGCGCAAGCGGACTGCGCAAGCAAGATCTAATCTTCAAAATACTTCAGGCGCAGAGCGAAAAAGAAGGACACATCTTCGCCGAGGGTGTGCTCGAAATCTTGCCGGACGGTTACGGCTTCCTTCGCTCGCCCGATTACAACTATCTGCCGGGACCAGACGACATCTATGTGTCGCCTTCCCAAATTCGCAAGTTCGACCTCAAGACGGGGGACACCATCAGCGGTCAGGTCCGGCCTCCCCACGAAGGCGAGAAGTATTTCGCTTTGGTGAAGATCGAAGCCGTGAACTTCGAGTCGCCCGACGAGGCGCGCAACAAGATTCTCTTCGACAACCTGACCCCGCTTTATCCCCAGGAGCGGGTCAAACTGGAAACCGTGCGCGAAAACGTCAGCGCGCGTGTCATGGATCTGCTGACGCCGCTCGGCAAAGGGCAGCGCGGTCTGATCGTCTCTCCACCCCGCGCCGGCAAGACCATGCTGCTGCAAAATGTCGCCAACTCAATTACCACCAACCATCCGGAAGTGGTCTTGATGGTTCTGCTGATTGATGAGCGGCCGGAGGAAGTCACCGATATGCAGCGCTCGGTCAAAGGCGAGGTGATTTCTTCCACCTTTGATGAACCCGCCGCTCGTCACGTGCAAGTGGCGGAGATGGTCATCGAGAAAGCCAAGCGTCTGGTCGAGCACAAACGCGATGTTGTGATCCTGCTCGACTCCATCACGCGCCTGGCCCGAGCCTATAACACGATTGTTCCGCCCAGCGGCAAAGTTCTTTCGGGCGGCGTGGATTCGAATGCTTTGCAACGGCCGAAGCGCTTCTTTGGATCGGCCCGCAACATCGAAGAAGGCGGATCGCTGACCATCATTGCGACCGCGCTGATCGACACCGGTTCGCGAATGGATGACGTGATCTTTGAGGAATTTAAGGGTACCGGCAATTCTGAGATCATCCTGGAGCGGAAGCTGGTGGACAAGCGCGTATTTCCCGCCATCGACATTCAGCGTTCGGGCACGCGCAAGGAAGAGCTGCTGATCCCGAAAGATGACTTGCAGCGTATTTGGGTTTTGCGCAAAGTCCTGAATCCGCTGTCGCCGGTTGAGGCGATGGAACTGCTCATCGATAAGCTGAGCAAGACCCGGTCGAATGGGGAGTTCCTGGCCAACATGAGCTCGCTCTGATCCCGACCGACGCTGGGCATTGCCGAGTGGCGCAATCAAGACGGCGTGCCGTACCCGGCAAGGCTCGGCACCACCGCTCAAGCTCTTTCCGCAAACGATGAAGGTTGTGCTCTTTGGCGATTTCTGACTTGTCTGTGCCTTCCCCGGGAGTGTCAATTTCTTCGAGCAGGATCAACGAGGAGGGGTGTCGGCGGGATCCGCCACATAGGCCCGTCCCGGCCCGGCGGTCTGTACCTGGTTTTTCTCGAACACCTCATTAATCCTCCGCCCTAACTCGCGGCTGACCTCGTACTGCTGGTTGGGCAGGGTTTTTACCAGCATGAGATATTCCGCCTCCCCGCTTCCCACCCGATCGATTCCGGGAACCTGGATTTCACCTACCATCTGCTGGGCAAATTTCGGGTCATGGCGCAAATCTTGCCCGATTTGTTCGAGCAACTGAATGATGCGGTCACTGTTCTCGCGGAAGGCTACCACGACCCGCATCGTCACCAGTGCCCAGTCGCGGCTCATGTTGGAGACGATCAGGATCTGGCTGTTGGGCACAATATGCACGGTGCCATCGTCGTCGCGCAGAGCCGTGTGCCGCAACGTCATCTGCTCCACCGTGCCTTTTACACCGGCGACGCCGATACGGTCTCCGATGTCGTACTGATTCTCGGCCAGAATGAGGACACCGTTCAGAAAGTCGTGGACCAGCGTTTGGGCTCCGAAGCCAATGGCTAGACCGGCGACCCCGGCGCTGGCGATCAGTGGCCCAAGGTTGAGGCCGAGAAGCGGCAGGATCTCGAGCGCCGCTACAAAGAGAATGATGAAAATACCGATACTGGTTATGACATCGGCCAGGGTGCGCAGTTGTTGTACCCGCACGCCGGGCTGCAGTTTGCGCACTTGCAGGGCTACCAGCTGGCGGATGATCAACCGCAGCGCGCGGATCAAAAGGAAGGAAACCAGGAGAATCAGCAGAATCTTCGGAACGTCATCACGAAGGAACTTTCGTGAATCTTCCCCCCAATCGCGCAACAATCCAGCGAGCTTCTCCGCGTAAGGGATGGCGATCGCTGGCGAGATCGAGTGCATCGGCTTTGCGGGCGATTATAGCAAGCCAAGGGCTGCGCACCGCTTCGGTCCCCCGTATAATCTGGGGGTGAAATTCGTTCGAGGTGAACCGTGCGAAACCCGCCCTTTGCCCGGATTGGCTGGCTTTTGCGGCTTCTGCTCCTTGAGTTGACCGTTTCCTCGCCGTGGGTTGTGGCCAGCAGTGCGCAGCTTCCACAAGTCGTGCCCCTGCCTTCGTCCCCGAATCAAGCACCCCCTTCCGAGGATCCCAACCGCGAGAGGGCTGAGAAAGACATGGCCAGAAAGGCGAATCAAGAAAGGGAAGCGCAACTGAAGCGCGATACCGAGCGGTTATTCAAGCTGGCTACCGAGTTAAAGGATTATGTGGACAAATCGAACGAGAATACTCTCTCCCTCGATGTCATCAAGAAGGCGGAAGAGATCGAGAAGCTTGCGCACAGCGTGAAGGAGAAGATGAAGGGAAACTAGGCACGCGCGGAGTCCCATTCACAGCCGGCCGCAACCGGCGAAGAACGCCAATCTGGGCATTTCTCGCCGGGTGACGTTAGTCGTCCCTGGAGGACGGGAAATCTTGAAGCGGTCAGAAAATGGTATCGGACTCACCGACGCGAGGCCAGTTCTGCAGGCGCGATCGCGGCTGATGCCGTCCCACCTCCCCGTTCCGTTCCAATTCGCATCCTGTAGAAAGAGCGATAGACGAAAACGAACGACACGGCAAAGAACGCCAGGGCCAGGATGTGGCTCAATCCCGTCCCTTGCTCGCGGGCTAGGGAGACCGCCAATTCGACGGCCAAGAGCCCGAACAGAGTGGTGAACTTGATTACCGGATTCAAGGCGACCGAGGAAGTATCTTTGAACGGGTCTCCCACGGTGTCGCCGACTACGGTTGCCGCATGCAGCTCCGTGCCCTTCTGATTGAGCTCCACCTCGACAATCTTCTTGGCGTTATCCCAGGCGCCGCCCGCGTCCGCCATGAAGATCGCCTGATAGAGACCGAAGATGGCGATCGAGATCAGGTATCCGATGAAGAAGAACGGCTCGACAAAGGCAAAGGCCAGGGTGGCAAAGAACACGGCAATAAAGATATTCAGCATGCCCTTTTGGGCGTACCGGGTACAGATTTCTACCACCTTTTTGCTGTCGCTGACGGAAGCCTTCTCGACCCCTTCCAGGCGAATGTTCGCTTTGATGAACTCCACCGCGCGATACGCGCCCGTACTGACCGCCTGCGTGGACGCGCCGGTAAACCAGTAGATGATCGCACCTCCGGTAATCAAGCCCAGCACGAAGGGAGCATGCAAGAGAGAGAGCCGGTTCACATTGGCCGTCAGGCCATTGGTGAGAGCCATGATGATCGAGAAAATCATGGTGGTGGCGCCGACCACGGCCGTTCCGATCAGCACTGGCTTGGCGGTTGCCTTAAAGGTATTGCCGGCACCGTCGTTCGATTCGAGCAGGTATTTTGCCCGCTCGAAGTTCACATCGATATTGAAGTCTTGCTTGAGCTCGCGCTGAATGTTCGGTACCTGCTCGATCAGCGAGAGCTCATAGACGGATTGCGCGTTGTCGGTGACCGGGCCGTAGGAATCGACGGCAATCGTGACCGGGCCCATGCCCAGGAAACCGAAGGCCACCAGCCCAAAGGCGAATACCGGCGCCGCGACCATCAGGCTGCCCAGTCCCCACGTGCTGACGACGTAGCCGGTGGCCATCAGGAGCACCATCGTCAGCCCCAGATAGTAGGCAGAAAAATTTCCCGCCACAAAACCGGAGAGAATGTCGAGCGAGGCTCCACCCTCCTCGGCCGAGGTCACGACTTCCTTGACGTGCCTCGACTCGGTCGAAGTGAACACCTTCACCAGCTCAGGAATCAGCGCTCCAGCCAGCGTTCCACAAGAAATGATCGTGGCCAGTTTCCACCATTGGCTCGAGTCTCCGCCCAGTTCGGGAATAATGGAATAGGAAATGATGTAGGTGAGTATGATCGACACGATCGACGTAATCCAAACCAGCGAGGTAAGAGGCGTCTCAAAATTCATTTCCGTAGCGTTGGCGTATCTCGCCTTGGTGATGCCGGCGTTAATGAAGTAAGCCGCGGCGCTTGCGACCAGCATGGCAATGCGCATGACGAAGATCCACACCAGCAACTGAACCTGCACGCCCGGATCCTTGACCCCGAGGAGGATGAAGGTGATCAGCGCGACCCCCGTGACGCCGTAGGTTTCAAAGCCATCTGCGCTCGGACCGACCGAGTCTCCGGCATTGTCGCCGGTGCAATCGGCGATCACCCCGGGATTGCGGGCATCATCCTCCTTGATTTTGAACACAATCTTCATCAGGTCAGAGCCGATGTCGGCGATCTTGGTAAAGATGCCGCCGGCAATCCGCAACGCGGCCGCACCCAGGGATTCGCCGATGGCAAACCCGATGAAGCAGGGTCCGGCATAATCGCCGGGAACAAAGAGCAGAATCACCAGCATCATCAGAAGCTCGACGCTGATGAGCATCATCCCGATACTCATGCCGGCTTCGAGGGGAATGTGATGGCAAGGATAGGGTCGGCCCCGCAAGGCGGCAAATGCGGTGCGAGAATTGGCGAACGTATTGACCCGGATTCCAAACCAAGCCACCCCGTAGCTCCCCGCCATGCCAATGATGCTGAACAGCACGATGACGGGCAGGGTGACCGAGATCGGCTTGCCGGGCACCGGCGCCAGCATGCCGAAGTAGAGAACGATGGTGACGGCAACGAAGACCCACAGCAGCAGCAGGAACTTTCCTTGGGTGATCACATAGGTCTTGCAGGTCTCGTAAATTAGCTCGGAAATCTCACGCATGGAGCGATGCACGGGCAGGTTTTTCAGGCGGGTGTAGATCGTGAGACCAAAGCCCAAGCCAAAAATGCAGAACAGAATTCCGATCATCAGCAAGCTGTGGCCATCCATGCCCAGAAACTTGACCGAAGCCAAGTCAGGAAGACGGAGGCTCGCCTCCCCACCCGCTTCTCCCCCAGGCTGAGCCCAGGCGGCGGACGCCGCGAGCATGATCGAGGACCAAACGGCCAGTATTTTGGTACGAGACGGCGCGAAACCGCACCCTCGGGACGCAACTCGAGCCAACCGGATGCTCATAGGGGTCCTCCACCATCAACAATTCAGATGACTTACGGATTTAGGTACCTCGACCGAAGCACCTCTTCTCCACACCTGCTTTGAGCATAGGAGCGTATGGCCGGACTTCCGAACACGCTGCCGCCGCAAGACTTGAACCGGGATGCTGAGTTTGGCCGCGTCGGATGCTTGCTGTGCCGCACACATATGACGACGCACGCGCCTGCGCCCGGTGAGCTCACGCGCAGGAGTGACCTCGCAGGGGCGGACCAGGCAGCAAGAAGGGTTTTATAACATGTTCGGGATGGCCGGTCAAACCGGCCGAGACTCAAAAAATGAGGCAGGGAAGGGCGAGGAAGCACGGGCAGGATTTCGGAGCCCTATCTCCTTGCGGTACAGGCGGCAAGGGGCGGGATTTCGATCCCGATCTCGTCTGCTGCCCGCCCTTTCCCAAGAAAAAACTTCATGCCGGGCACAGTTTGGCGGTACGATGGTCACGTCTTGGGGTGATGAGAGTCACCGCATGCATCCTCGATTCCATCTTAAATGGAGTCGCATGATTTCGCGACCCGGTGTCACCCGACACGCAAGTTCCACCGAACGGATTCAACCCAAAGCCTTTGTACCTAGGAGGGTAGCATTATGAGCGTTATGTCACCGCCCGGAGTCAAGTCGCCGGGCGATTATATGGAAGAGATCCTCACTACTGTAAAAGCCAAGAACCCCGCCGAACCAGAATTCCACCAAGCCGTACAGGAAGTGCTCGATTCCCTTCGTCTGGTGCTCGAAAGGCACCCGGAGTATCGCTCGGCCAAGATCCTCGAGCGGATCACCGAGCCGGAGCGGGTCCTCATGTTTCGTGTTCCCTGGTTTGACGATCGGGGAGAAATTCATGTCAACCGCGGCTTCCGCATCGAGATGAACAGCGCCATTGGCCCTTACAAGGGCGGACTGCGCTTTCACCCATCGGTGAACCTCGGCATCCTGAAATTCCTGGCGTTCGAGCAGGTATTCAAGAATTCGCTGACCACCTTGCCCATGGGTGGCGGCAAGGGCGGTTCAGATTTTGATCCCAAGGGTAAGAGCGACAATGAGGTGATGCGCTTCTGCCAGAGCTTTATGATCGAACTGGCACGACACATCGGGCCGGACACGGATGTTCCTGCGGGCGACATTGGCGTGGGCGGTCGTGAAATCGGCTTCATGTTTGGACAATACAAGCGGCTGCGCAACGAGTTTACCGGGGTGCTGACCGGGAAGGGTTTGAGTTGGGGCGGCTCCTTGATTCGTCCCGAGGCGAC
>DASPVG010000092.1:0-3588 GCA_035622455.1 Terriglobales bacterium | reverse complement strand
GGGGCACTCTATGCCTACCTGTATGTGCGATTGGCGCAGCTTGGCGTGGATGTGGTGGGCGAATCTCAACTCGTTGGCTTCCCCAGCCAATTTCCCAGCGTCAGCATGGTCGATTGGACGAACGGCAAGCCCAGCGCGCGGCTGACGATTCTCGAGTTGATCAAGAATAATCTGGGCCCCGGCGACGACTTTGCAGAAACCGAAGTACGGAGCAATGGCATACCGGCCGACGCGGATGCGATCGAAGCGCAAGCCTACACTTCGGGCAATCAACGGAAACTCCTGCTGATCAACCAGAGAAATCGCGAGGTTTCGGTGGAACTGCCAAAGGAATGCGTGGGGGCAACACTAGAAACGATTGGAGGAGCCTCGCCCGATCTCGTAAAGCAGGAAGTCGGAGATAGCAAGCTTCGCTTGCTGCCATTCTCGGTGTCGATTGTCACGCTGAAGGAAGCTGTTTAGGAATCCTGCTGCGGCGAACCTGCTAACCATAAGATAGCCCTCTCAGTCTATCCCGATAAGCAAAGGGCTATCGATGCGCTTCATCGCCGCAGCTCTGTTTCTTCTGATTGCCGCGGCCTCCCGTGCTCAAGACACCACCCACGCCTTCGACTACGACGCCAAAGCTCCGCTCGATATCCAAGAAGCCGGCGTCGAGCATCGCGGCGACGTTGCCGTTCACGATATCTCTTACGCCAGCCCCAAAGGCGGCCGGGTTCCCGCCTACCTCGTCGTGCCGGGCGACAAGGGTCCTTTCGCTGCAATCCTGTGGGGGCATTGGTATTGGCCAAACTCTGGCTTCTTCAATCGCAAGGAATTTCTGGATGAAGCCGTGGTTCTTGCCCACGCCGGGGTCGTTTCCCTGCTCACCACCGGCCCGGGGGCTCGTCCTGGCCACGTCGACGACAAGAATCCTCTCAGCGACCAGCAAGCCACGGATTTGATCCAAGCAATCGTGGATATGCGCCGCGGCGCCGATCTGCTGTTGGCACAGAAAGACGTCGACCCTCACCGCTTAGCCTATGTTGGTCACAGCTATAACGCGGAAGTCGGCGGGTTCCTCAGCGGAATCGACAAGCGCTTCAAGGCCTTCGTGCTCATGGCCGGCACGCTTTCCGATGAGGTCGATGAGCAATCCGACGAGTACAAGCAGTTTCGACAAAAGGTGGGTCCCGAGAAGTTCGATGCCTTTGTCGCAAAGTATCAGTGGCTGGACCCGGGCAAGTTCGTCTCCAGGGCGGCTCCCGCCACCGTATTCCTCGAGTACGCCACCCAGGAGGACTTCCTCACCCCGTCGCGCGCCAAGCAGTACGCCGCAATCGTCAGCGAGCCGAAACAGCTCAAGATCTACGACGCGCCGCACGCTCTCAATGCCGAAGCCCGCCGCGATCGTATCAGCTTCCTTACCGACCAACTCAAACTGAAACCTCTCCCGCCCGACCAGATTGCTGCCATCCCTGATCTGCCCCAGCCACCCAAACCAACACAATAATCGCGCGCGGTCGGCAGCATACCCGATTGCAGCTCGCTGACGGTCGGCCCTCCTTCACCGCGGAGCGGTCCGGCGCTCCATTCGGCCGCGAGCTCAGGCCGCAGGCAAGGGGCTTTGATCAAGGCCGTATGAATCTGTGCCTGAGATCCCTGAGCTGCGGGCTCCGCTTGGACATTGGGTCCACGAAAGCACGACCAGCACGACCGACATGGCTTGACAGCACAGACCTGCGGAAGCTATTTTGATCACACTTGGGGTGTTCGGCAGTGAAGCAAGCTCATTGGATACTCATTGTTTTGCTATTGGGAACGGTTGCGTGCGCAACTGCTGTGCCAGCGGTGGACGATCCTGAAACTGCGTTCGATGAAGCCGATACTCCGATAAATGTAGCGCTGCTTGCCTTACTTCCCGCAACGCTGAGCCCGCCTGCTACGGACTCGATCCCTCACGCGAAAGTGTTTCTCTGGTCTCAGGGCTGGGGAGTTAACACCTCTATGTCCGGGCACTCACCCGCGTCGAAGCGACGCAGTCCAAACTCCCTCCAGATACTGCTTTGTACGTTCCTGATCTGAGAATTGCCCGGGTTCCTGACTGGAAACCCGCTCCCGCCTGGCACAGGAGCGGCGGAGAAGGCTCGGCTTGCCGAGCAATCACGCTCCCATGCGCGACGAGAAACGTCTAGGACTCCCACGACGCAGGCCTTTTCAGCCAGCTTCCGGGCAGATTGAGGTGCCGAGGAATACTGGGGTTCTAGATGACCGCGTGGTCGACGACGTCGCGACTGCGAAGCAGTTGAGTGAGACGACTGGCAACGCACAGATGCAGCCAGAGTCGATTGCCATCGTGAACCTACGCCTCTTACCCGATCGATATCAGGAAGGGTCATTTTGAAATCGCTTTCATCGCTTTCGTCTAACGTCGAGTCCGTTCCTAGGCGGATCGAACTTACGTTCGGTCCCCGTTTAGCTTCTTTTGCGCTGATCTGCGTGATCTACTTCGCGAGCTGCCAAAAAGCCCTCGGTCTTGAACCGATCGTTGGAGCCGTGGGATTGGGCTTGGAGGGCTTGGCCGCGTTCGTCACCTTCATTGTGGTGAGCGGTGCGGTTCTTTATTTCATTCGACGCAGAGTCTCGGTGCCACCTCGGATCCCCGGTCGAAAGGTTGAGTTCCTGGTGGACTCGTCATCCCTCGATGCGGAGGAGGTGGCCTGGCGATATCTACGGAAGCAGAACCTGGATGGAGGAGGTTAATGTAAAAAGAACTGTGCACCCGCACGAAGCTCTCTCGACATTATCTTTGCCGGCAGGAAATTTGCCTGGCGTCCGCAATTTCGAGCGGTGACTGCCGGTCGGAAAAAAGTCTGGCCACGAGGAGTCGAGACCAGCAACAGTGGACAGCTACGTGCAGCACATCCTAACTGAAAGGGTTGTCGGGGATGCAATCGAAAGGTCAAGAGAGGAAGGAGTGAAGCTTATGGCAGAGTCCATCGACCAGTTGAGAAGTGTGTTTAGGGGAGAACTAATCCTGCCAACAGACAGCACCTACGATGTAGCGCGCAAGGTCTACAACGGAATGATTGACAAGCGGCCGCAACTCATCGCGCGTTGCGTGGACATCGCCGACATTATCGCCGCAGTGCGGTACGGGCGCGAGAACGGAATGCTGACCGCGATTCGCGGGGGCGGCCACAATGGAGGGGGCCTGGGTATATGCGACGGCGGTCTGGTCATCGACCTGTCGCGGATGAGAAGCGTTCGTGTCGACCCGGGGGCCCGCACAGTGCGGGTTGAGCCAGGATGCGTCTGGGGAGACGTGGACCACGCCACGCACGCCTTTGGCATGGCCGTGCCCAGCGGCTTTATCTCCACTACCGGAGTTGCCGGCCTCACTTTGGGGGGAGGCATCGGTTACCTGACGCGCCGTTACGGCCTCACCATCGACAATCTGCTCTCGGTCGACATGGTTCTCGCGGACGGCAGCTTCGTAAGCGCGAACAGCAGCGAGAACCCCGACCTCTTCTGGGCCGTGCGCGGCGGCGGCGGCAATTTTGGAGTGGTGACTTCATTCCAATTTCGCATGCATCCGGTGAGCACCGT
>DASPVG010000091.1:0-37387 GCA_035622455.1 Terriglobales bacterium | reverse complement strand
GTGAAGCCAGCCACCGTCCTCGAAGCGACTTTTCGGCATGAAAAAGGGGCAGGCCACCTCTCCTCCGAACGTCGGCTATTCTACAGGCGAGAAGGCTGCGCTCGCTACTGGCGAACCAAGTTCGTGGTCCGAATGATCTGCCGAGCCGGAGGCAAACTCCGACGGCACCCGGGGTGGGTCAGATTGGCCGTTTTCTGGGACCTGGCTTGGGCGGGAACGAGCCTCGCTTGCGGAGCGGAGCAAAATGGTCGCCGAGAGTCCTGCTGGTTTGTTAAGCTGAACCCAGGACAACGAGAGCCGATCGATGGATCGCACCGAGATGCTTAACCAAGTTCTGGCGCAGAATCCAAACGACGCATTTGCGCGATACGGCCTGGCCATGGAGTATGTGAACTCCGGCCAGATCGAGCGGGCGCTCGAAGAATTCGGCAAGCTGCTTTCGGTTCATCCCGATTACACCGCGGGATACTTCATGGCGGCGCAGGCTTTGGCCAGTGACGGTCATAGGGAGGCGGCCAAGAAGATGCTGGTAGACGGCATCGCCGCGGCCAGCCGCACGGGGAACGCTCACGCGCAGTCGGAGATGACCGCCATGCTCGAGGAGTTGAAGTCGGAAGGATAGACGAGAAGACTCTGCGGTCGATCAGCGCGGCAACTTCCTGATTCCCCACTCTACCAATCCCGGAAACAGCTGATAAAGCATGATCACCGGGTGCATAGACCAAGGCACGACGACTGCCCGCTTTTGTTTCCGGTAAGCCCGGAGCACGGCCCGAGCGACCCGCTCGGCTGAAATTCCGTGCACCGATGCCGGGCGGATGTCCTGCGCGTCGCCGCCGCGGACGACGTTCGAGGAAAAGTTGGTTCGCACATAGCCCGGACATACGGTCAGCACGTTGATATGGGAATTCGCCAGCTCTATCCTCGCCGCCTTGCCGATTGCGTTCAGGGCAAACTTGGTGGCGCTGTAAAAAGCGCTGAAAGGCAGCGGTACGTATCCGGCTACGCTCGAAATGTTGATGATGGTTCCCGAGCCCTGCTGTTTCATGACCGGGACCACTGCTTCGATTGCCTCCACGGCGCCGAAGAAGTTGGTTTCAAACAAATTCCGAACATCCGTCATCGCGGCGTTGGCGACCGAAGCCCGGAGCCCGTGCCCGGCATTGTTCACCCAGATATCGATGCGGGCGAAATGGTGCAGGGTCAGGCCGACGACGCGATCGATCTCCTCGCGATGACGAACGTCGCAGGCCAGCGCGATGGTACGTTCGGAGTGCCCCGCGCGCTGACGGGCTGCTTCGGCTCGCCCCGCGTCCCGAGACAGGAACACCACTCCGGCGCCCTGGTCGGCGAAGATCCTGGCGACCGCTTCGCCAATGCCCATCGAGGCGCCCGTGACGACCGCGACTCTGCCCGAAAGGTCCATGCTGCGCTTCTAATCTTTCTCCGCTGTTCCCGTCAAGAGGCTAGCTAGGCTCCATGGCGGGATCGTGGGGCTAGCGTACAATCAAGCATGCCGACCCGAAGCTTACCTGAGAATGCCGGGGGTCATTCGTGAGCCCGCTCCTGCCGATCTTTCCCCTCGATTTGGTTCTGTTGCCCGGCACGCCTCTTCCTCTGCACATCTTCGAACCTCGCTATAAGGAGATGATCACAGAATGCCTGGAACGAAACCAGGTTTTCGGGGTGGTGCGGGCCAAAGAAGGCGGCATCGCCGACATCGGCTGTACCGCGGAAATCGTCACCGTGA
The DNA here is from genome assembly GCA_035622455.1 of Terriglobales bacterium. GTDB lineage: Bacteria > Acidobacteriota > Terriglobia > Terriglobales > Acidobacteriaceae > JAFAGX01. The sequence continues at coordinate 35,637 of DASPVG010000091.1, read as the reverse complement.
CCAAGAAATATGACGACGGTCGCATGGACATCGTCACGCAGGGTGGCGAACGTTTCGAAGTCATCCAGGTCAGCCAGGAGCGATCCTTTCTCGAGGCGGAGGTTCTCTATTTGCAGGACGAAGTTGGCGCGGCGGGGCCCGAGCGCATCCAACAGGCTATGACCTTGCACAGTGAGATCATGACTTTGGTGGGGGCGGTCCCGGAGGACGCTTCGGGAATCGAGCCGCGGCAGCTTTCCTTTCGCTTGGCCGGAGCCCTGCCGCTCGATCTCGATTTCAAACAGGCTCTGTTGGCCATGAAATCGGAATTGGAACGCTTGGAAGCTGTCATTGCATTCTTTGAATCCATCTTGCCTGGGATGCGACGCACCATGTACGTTCGCCGCAAGGCCGGGGGCAACGGGCATGCAGGCTAGCAAAGCGGGCGTATAATCGAGGCACGAGCTGTTTTTCCTGGGGGTTTCGGATCATGAGTCTTCCGCGGACGCTCGGCGAGTTGCGCCAAAGTCCATTCTCAGAATCAATCCTACGAACGCGACGGGTCAAAGACGAGTTGCGCGATAACTTGATTGAGAGGCTGCGATGCGGCGGACCCATTTTTCCCGGCATTGTGGGATACGACGATACGGTTGTGCCGCAGATCGTCAACGCCATCCTGTCCCGCCATCACTTCATACTGCTCGGACTTCGTGGCCAAGCCAAAAGCCGCATCCTGCGCGCCCTGACGACCTTGCTCGACCCGCAAATGCCGTACCTTGTGGGCTGCGAGATTCACGACAACCCATATGCCCCGATCTGCCGCCAGTGTCGCGAGCAGGTGGCCGAACATGGCGACAGCGTTCGGATTGCGTATCTCATACCTGACGAGCGCTACGTGGAAAAGTTGGCCACCCCGGATGTGACGATTGCCGATCTGATCGGAGACATCGACCCCATCAAGGCGGCCCGCGGCGGTCACCAGCTCAGCAGCGAGCTGACGGTTCACTACGGACTGCTTCCGCGGGCGAATCGCGGCATTTTCGCCATCAACGAATTGCCCGACCTGGCGGGAAAGATTCAGGTCGGGCTCTTCAACATCATGCAAGAGGGAGATGTCCAGATTAAGGGTTATCCGATCCGGTTGCCGCTCGACCTTGCCCTGGTATTCAGCGCGAATCCGGAGGACTACACCGCCCGGGGAAAGATTATTACCCCGCTCAAGGACCGCATCGGGTCGGAAATTCGCACCCATTATCCGGCCACGCTCGAAGAGGGAATCGCAATCACGGCGCAGGAAGCCTGGACGCAGCGCAATGGCTACAAGCTGCATATTCCGAAATACGTGCAGGAAGTGATCGAACGCATCGCCTTCAGCGCGCGCGAGGACAAGAAGATCGACAAGCGCTCCGGGGTCAGCCAGCGCCTGCCGATTTCGTGTATGGAGAACATGATCTCGAATGCCGAGCGGCGCGCCATACAGCATGATGAGAAGCTGGTGGTACCCCGCGTAGGAGACATTTATGCCGCCATGCCGGCGATTACCGGCAAACTCGAATTGGAATACGAAGGCGAGATGAAGGGTGCGGACAGTGTCGGGCGCGAACTGATTCGCACTGCCGTCGCCAAGACCTACGACAGCATCTTCAAAGGGGCAGATATGAATCAGATCGTGCAGTGGTTCGATCTGGGCGGCGAGATTCAACTGGCGGACACCGCGGGCGCGGTCGAATCGCTGCAGTCGCTTCGCGGGATTCAGGGTTTGATGGAAAAACTGGTGAAGGTCAACGTCGGACCCAAGGATACGCCGGAAACGCAAGTTTCAGCCGCGGAATTCGTGCTCGAGGGCCTACACGCCCACAAACGAATCGGGCGTAACGAAGACCGGGTATTCACGGCCGGGGAGAAGCCACCCAAGGTGGCTGAGAAAAGTTTTGAGCGGGAAGATCTGCCGTTCCGCGGGAAGCGACCGTACAACTAGGACTCACAGAACCTCGGATTCCGGGCCGCTCAGCAAATGCTCCCCGGCGGTGATTGCAGCCGCGGACATTCACCTATGAAGCGCATCCGCTACAGCAAATACGTTCCGGATCCGGCGGGCGAAATCAGCCTGCAGGATCTGCTGGGTGCGCTTTCCGATTTTCTGCTACAAAGCGGTTTCCCGACCTACCTCTACGACGACTCGGGGGATGGGACACAAGACTTGGAGGACCTGCGCCGCGCCATCGAGCAGGCATTGCTCGAGAGCGACTGGCTGGATGAGGAATTGCGCGAGCGCCTGCAGCAAATGCGGATGGAGGGAACGCTCGAGGAATTGCTCGATCGCCTGCTTGAGCGCTTGCAGCAGGAAGATTATGTCAGCCTCGATCCGCCGCATGATCCCGCGCGGTCGCCGAGCGTTGGCGGACAGGTGGGCGAAGCGCAGCAGCAGGTGAAATTCGAAATTACCGACAAGAGCCTGGATTTTCTCGGTTTCAAATCACTGCGGGATCTGATGGGGTCGCTCGGGCGCTCCAGCTTCGGCCGGCACGACACGCGGGACATGGCGACCGGAATCGAAGCCAGCGGAGCCTCCCGGCTGTACGAATTTGGCGACACCCTGAATCTCGACATCACCGCAACCCTTTCAAGTGCCATCCAGCGCGAGGGCCTGAGCCTTCCCTTGAACATCGAGTACTCGGATCTGCAGGTTCACCAGTGTGAGTACCAGTCTTCCTGCGCCACCGTACTGATGCTCGATTGCTCCCACTCCATGATTCTTTACGGGGAAGACCGCTTCACGCCCGCCAAAAAGGTGGCCATGGCACTTTCCCATCTGATTCGTACCCAATACCCGGGGGACTCACTCTCGCTGATCCTGTTCCACGACTCGGCCGAAGAAGTTCCGCTCTCGCAGTTGGCACGCGTGAAAGTAGGTCCTTATTACACCAACACCCGCGAAGGCTTGCGACTGGCCCAGCGCATATTGCAACGCCAACGGAAGGATATGAAGCAGATTGTGATGATCACCGACGGTAAGCCCTCGGCCTTGACTCTCGAGGATGGGCGCATTTACAAGAATGCCTTTGGTCTGGATCCGCTGGTGGTGAGCCAAACCCTCGAAGAGGTGTCGAAGTGCAAGCGTGCCAGCATCATGATTAATACCTTCATGCTGGCCTCAGACTATGGACTGGTTCAGTTTGTGCAAAAAGTCACGGAGATGTGTCGCGGCAAGGCCTATTTCACCACGCCCTACACCCTTGGCCAGTATCTCCTCATGGACTACATGTCGCGGAAGACCAAGACCATTCACTAAAGCTTTGCCCTTGACTCCGCGAATGTCGAGTCCGCCCTCCCCGACGCTTGTCTTTGTTATGTGACGCTTAGGAACCGCGTAATCGAGGTCGCCTGCGTGCCTAGCATAGTTCCGGACTATAACCTGGGACTAGCTAGGCTGTGTCGCGTGGGGTGGGAATGATCGTAACCGAGCCGACTGTCCAAGCCATCGTGCAGGCCCGCTTCCCTCGCTACTGTCTCTCAACTGTTGTTTTTGGAGTTGAGCAATCTGGTATGTCCCAACTGTCATTCGTTTTGGCGAGTTCGAACTCGATCCCGACCGCTGCCAGCTGAGGCGCGACGGCAGACCTCAGAGGATCGAGCGGATTCCCATGGAATTGTTGACTTTGCTGATTGAAAACCGAGGCAAAGTCGTAAGCCGCGAGGCCATCATCGAGCGACTTTGGGGAAAAGATGTTTTTCTCGAAACCGAGCACAGCATCCATACCGCCATAAATAAGGTCCGCCGGGCGCTGCGCGACCACCCAGGAAACCCATTGATCCTTCGCGCGAACCCGCCGTATTACTTCAGTGTTCCATCCGCCGGCAAGCTGGAGCTCAGGGACCGCGAGAACCCGAGCCCGCGTTAGGTAGGAGAGAAGTCGTACAGACGATTGTCGGGAAGGCAAATTTCAGCAGAAAAGAGAAAAGGCCGAGTTCAGAAGCATTTGCGGAATGCAACGAGGGTCTCTGGGTAGAAGGCGTCAGGCGGATCTGAGAGTTTGGGAACTTGCTGGACGAGCGGTGATTTCCCCTACTGCCCTCCATGCTTGGTCAATCGCGCCATCGGTGTAGGCATAAGCGCCAGCATCCGCATTGGCGATTGCGATCCGTCCGAACGGTTGGCGGGCGATTTCACAGGGTGTCTCTCCACCTTCGAGCCAGAAGTCATCGAAAAGCGAGTTGTACTCGTAAGTGTAACCGTGGGGCCAGCGGTTCACCGTGATGCCGGTGATGTCGCGTGAGGGGTCAAACCCGCCCGGGCCGAGCATACGCGCCAACTGGTCTCGAATGCTGCGCTCAATGGTCTCGAAACTGGTGCTGAACAATTCGATCCGCCCAGCGCGGTGCTGGTCGCGAGCTGGCAAGCCTGGCTTGCAGGGCGACTTCATCATATGGACCACCATGGGCTCATCCGGTTGACGCGAGCACTGGTATCGGCCGATGCTGACCGGCACATCCAGGGTGGCTTCGGTGTGGTAGCAACCTGGTGCATAAATCGAACTTACGCCGAGTTTCTCGAAAGCTTCCCAGTTGCGAATGGCGACATTGGTGTAAAGCAGAGGTACTTTGGCAGCCGAGTACAAAGCTTGCTTCTGCTTGCCGGGTAGTTCCTGGCAAAGATAAGGAATTACCACGTGCCAGCATGCCAGAATGCAATGCGTGGCTCGTATCCGATACGTCTTGCCGAAACGCGCATAGCTGATATCCACTTGCTTTGCCGCGGAGGGGTCGCCGTCATGTTTCACCTCGACGACCGTGCTGTTCAGGCGAATGCGAACCGGAGACCGATCATCGTCCAGTTTCGCGTAGTTAGCCCGCGCCGTGACTAAGTCAGCCGGTGAGTCGCCCGGGATCGCCTCTCGAATCAGCTTCCGCACCAGCAACCGGGCAATGGTTGCGTTTCCATCCGGAAAATGAAAGAAATAACTCTCTGCCTCCTTATTGGGGATCGCATCCCGATTCATTCCTTTGCCCGGCGCGGGATCCAAATGCATTCCGCCAAACCCAGGAAAGCCCAGCCCCCAGGCGTCCTGCGCGGAAACAGCATCGATTCCCACCCCAAAGAGCGGGTGTGGACCGGCTTGCAAAACCTTAACTACTTCTTGATGGACTCCCACTAAGCTGATGAGAAATTTCGCGTAACTGATTCGTGCCAAGCGGGCCTTCTTTTCCTCGGAGGAGAGGCCGGGGAGGTAGTCCTTGTTGTCATGATACAGGCGGTAATACGTGCGCTTGGCGGCAGCGGCGAGGGGAGCTTCAGCCAGGAATTGCTGCCAGCGTTCCGGACTTTGGCTGGCTCGATCGCCAGTCTCGGCGGCGCCAAGCGAGGTGGGATCTATCACCAGCTTGTCGGCGCCAAAAGTTTCTTGGTCGAAAAAGATCTTGGGTGTCAGGCCCAGAGAGAAATAGAGGTCTTTCGAGACATACTGGGGATAGGACGCCACGTCGATGCCCAATTCCTCAATCAGGCCCTTAGCGACGGCGCTGTAGGGCGCGGGGCTCTCGATCGAATAGGTTCCACCGAATCCAAGCAGGGTACGACCGCCCGCCGGGAATTCGTTGCGCTTGGCATGGCCGCCAAAATCGTCGTGGTTCTCGAGAATCAGAACGCGAGCCTGCGGTCCGGCGAAACTGCGATAGAAGTGGGCGGCCGAGAGCCCGCTGATGCCGGCCCCGACGATAACCAGGTCGTAGGTTTCACCAGTATCGGCAGGCGTTCCCGCATGCTGCCAGAATGTACCGTCGCGCAAACTGTGGGCGGTCTCGAAACTGCCGGGATGGCTGCCGCGCAACCCGGTCAGTCGAGGGGGGTAATAGCCAGAAGATTGTTCCGGTGCGGTCGGGTGCTCGCAGGCCAGAAACAGAGACGAGGGCACGACGGCGGCACCCAGAGTCAGCGCGGCTCCGTTGAGGAAATCGCGCCGCGTGATGCCGCAACCCATCCCTAATGCTTTGTCTTTTGAATTGCGCACTCAGCACCAGGCACTGCGCCAGACACACTTGGCGAAACAATGCCATTCTCCGCCTTGGGCATCACCCGCTCGGCAGAGCTTGCTCTAACTTCCAGATTGCTTCACGGCCAGCTCCGCGCCCTGGAACCCGATCTTGCTATGGGTTCCGTCGCAGAATGGCTTGGTTACCGATCCGCCACAACGGCAAAGGGAAAAAGCGAGCTTGCCGGTCAGATCGTATTTCGTTCCATCCGCATCCACCAGTTCCACCGAACCCTCGGGAGCGTCCACCCGATAAGGGCCGTTCTTTCTGACGGTAATCTTTACAGCCGCCATGAGGCCTCCTAACCAGCATCGTGAAAGCAATACGATACCAGCTCCTCGGCGGTCGAGGCTAGCTGTGGGAGGCAAATCTCAAGGGAACCCGGCGAATCGGAGAGTTAGGCGGCGGCGGCTTCCAGCCCCAGCATTTGACGATACAGTCGCAAATATTCCTCCACCATGCGCTTCGCGGTGAAGCATTGCCGGGCTCGCTGATAGGCCCGCGCAGCATAGCCGCGGCAGAGGTCTCGCCGCTCGTGCAGACGACGAATGACCTCGGCCAGACTTTCGGCGTCGTTCGCTCGAAAATAAATCGCAGCATCTCCCCAAATCTCACGAAAAAGAGGAATGTCATTCGCGACGATGGCGCAGCGCGAGAGCGCCGCTTCCAGGGTCCCGTAGCTGGAGGGTTCGTAGCATGATGTGGCGGCGAAGATCGCGGCCCGGCTGTAGAGCATGCGCAATTGCACTTCCGTCTGCATCCCTTTTAAGGAGATGGAGGCTTCGCTGGCCTCGACTTTCACATCGGTGGAGATCGGCGTGCTCGGCTCGGCAATCGGCCCATCGGAATCTACAATGCACACCGGAACCGGATGCGCATGTTGAGTGAGTAACGCCAGCTGTTTGCTGGCATCATGAAGTCTTCCGACCGCCAGTACGGAGTCCTGCTTGCTCACATAGGGGTTGAAGAAAACCGGATTCCTACCGTGGTAAATCACCGCATCCCGCTTGGGATGTGTGTAGTGAGAGCGAATCGTCTCGAGCATCCAGAACGAAGGCGCGACCACGACCGTGGCCTGTTGCAATCCCTGGGTGACCAGGAGTTTGTACCCGCGCAACCAGTGGCTCTCCGTGGGCTCGCCGCCGTGCACGGCTTTCCACCAGCTGATCAGGTCGCCATGGGCAACCACCAGGCGAGGTGTTCGGACTGGCAGGCTGCCATAGCACAACTGATTCAGATGCAAAACATCGGGCTGTCGCTCTTTGACCAGCGCGGCCAGATAGCGAGCGGAGTCCCTGAAATCGGTTTGACCATCTTGCATCCAGTCCAGGCGAAACGCGGTAGGGCGATAGTCCAGGCCCGACAGGCTTTCCATCCAAGATGTCTGCGGAGGCAGGGGAATGTCGCCGAAGCTGACCAGAGTAACTTGGACTCCGCTGTTCACCAGTCCGGTAACCAGCTCCTGGGTGTGAGTCCACACACCGCTCAAAGTATCGGTGGTCACAAGAACGTGCACTGGCTGCTCCCCATGAGACCGCCCTCGATCATGACGTGGACTTATTGTAGTGCGGGATGGCCTTTCGGCAGAAGCACTAAGAACCTTTTCTCGAAACCCTCACCTGCGCAAGAATATGCACACTGTCGACAGGAGACGCCGGACCTAGCCGGTACAATGAGTTAGTATGCGGCGCATGCTGTGCGTCACGGCCCATCCGGATGATGAAGCCGGAGGATTCGGCGGTTCGCTGGCGCTCTACCATGATCGGGGTGTGGAGACTTCCGTCATTTGCCTGACGCCAGGTCAGGCAGCCACCCATCGTGGCCCAGCCAAGGATGATCATGAGCTGGCGACAATACGGCGAGAGGAGTTTGCCGCCTCGTGTCGAATCTTAAAGATCAGCCATGGGCTCGTACTGGACTATCCCGATGGCGACCTTTATCGCCAAAACCTCTACAGGGTGGTTTACGATCTCGCCCTCGAAGTACGCCGTTTTCGGCCGCAGGTAATGCTGACCTTCGGCCCGGAGGGAGGGGTGACGGGGCACACCGACCACTCGATGGCATCGGTCTTCGCTGAGCTGGCTTTTCACTGGGCGGGACGATCCAACCGCTATCCCGACCAATTGAGAAATGGAATCACGCCGCATCGCACCCAGAAACTGTACTACGCGACCGCCGATTTTACCTTGCCCGATCGGCAGCCGGTCACGCTTTCGCCCGCCAGCGCTGTCATTGAAATCGGCCGGCATCTCGAAACCAAGATCGCTGCCTTTAAGGTCCATCGGACACAAGCCCCGCTTTGGACGATGTTTGAATCGCACGTTCGCCAGCGAGGTACGCAGGAGATGTTTCATCTCGCCGCAGCTATCGAGGCGAAGCCCATCTCGCGGGAAACCGACCTGTTTCATGGAGTCGAAGAAGGAGGCTGACGCACCGCAGCTGGCCCTCGACGCTGGCCTTCATGGAATTTTGCGCTTTAGCGCGATCGAAGAATCTCACTCAACAGGTCCGGCTTCGATCCCGTCCGCACCAGATGGGGGTACTTTTCCCCGCCGTGATAATCGAGTGCATAGGTTTTGTAGTATCCCGTATTCTCCATCAGCAATTCGAGCGGTTCGGACCCGTTCTTTCCGCTTCTCAAAGCATCCCGCAGCACCTCGGCTGAGAATCGCTGGCCGTTGACCGCCACCAGCGTCATGTCCGGTCCAATTCCCGCTTGTGCGGCCGCCATTCCTTCGGTCGCGTCGATCACTCGTCCACCTTGGTTCAGCTCGAGCCCGATGGAATAGGTCGCATTGATCTCGTCCCGCTCGCGCTCCTGGATGCGATAAAGCTCCGAGGCAGTTTCGTCATAGGCCAGCTTCCACCCGCTCCCCTCGATGCCGCCGAGCGGCGCACCCGGACCGTGATTCGTCAGCCGTTCGGTCCAGAAGCCGCGCCAGTCATAGGCAGCAACTTGACTCAACCCGTTCACCACGTCGTCGAATCCATACGTCTTCACCTCCGGCGGGCCGCTCGCTCCGCCGTGGAAAAGCTGGCAGAAATCGTCGAGGGACTTCTTGCCCTTCGTCTGTTGACGGATGATCGTATCCACCCATAGCCAATTCAGCACGTCTTCATCGTAGTAATCCAGGCCACGGCGCCACGATTCCCACTCTCGGGGGGCATCCTGCATGGCCGGAACGCCGTCGGCGGTGTCGGCGAGATTTCGCCAGCTCCGGCCGGGCGTGTGATCGAGCTTGGCGGCAATCAAGGCGAGCACATCGCGAAACTGCTCCGCCGTGCGAATTCCGCTCCGCGCGCTGAGAACGTCCCCTAGATATGACGTGAGCCCTTCATACACCCACAGCAGATCCGTTTGCATGGGCTTCTCATAGTCAGGCGTGGCGAGGTCTCGCGGACGCCGGTACTTCCCGTTCCAGGAATGTACATATTCGTGAGGCAAGAGTCCGGCGGCCAGCAGTCGCAGCTCGGGATCGACCAGTGAGCGCTCGTTCGTACGACTGTCATTCGACTCATGGTGCTCCAAGCCAAAGTGGGCGACGTGATCGCTCAAGCTATAAAGAAAGTGGTAATCGCGGAAATGGCGAGCTCCGAAAAGTTTAAAGGCCTGATCGGTAAGGCTTTTGTAATGCTCGAAAACCTCCTGCGGGCCCTCGAGGGCGGAAGGGCTATCGGCCGCGATATCCATCTCTTCGGGAGGATTTTCCTCGAGCGGCACGACCCGAAGGTATTCCCCCGCGAGCACCGGGGAATCAACCAGCGTCGTGAGCGAGACAACTTGGAAGTTGATTTCGGTGTCTGACTGGGAAGCCACAGGCAACGCAGTTCCAAACTTCCATCCCTGGGGCAGCCGCAAACGCGCCTGATACCGCAGTTCATCCGCAGTCCAACCCGCAGGATACAAGAGCAACGTGTTCCAGGAGAGGATGGTCATTTTGTCGGTGGCGGATTGGCCGCCGGTGTAGATTCCTTCCTGACCGGTCGGGGAGATGTAGTCGAGCTGGGCTTCGACCACGGAAACTCCCGCCGGCACCTGGACGTGAAAAGTCCACCCGTCGAGCAAGTCACGGCGCCAATCGAGAAGCTGCCCGTTTGCCGTGAACCGCAGACCTGCCAGATCCTGGATCGGCCCGGTAGGCCCATGCTCGCCGGGAAGCCACTTCGGATAGTAGAGAGTCAGCGTGCCCGGGCTGGCAGGAATGGTCAGGCGCGCATGAAAGATCTTTCGCGGAGCGGCCGTCGCATCGACCGATACGCTGACAACTGGCGCAGCAACCTGGGCCGCAGCCTTGGCAGTTGCCGCCGGCTCGAGGGCTAAGAAACTCGCCAGCCAGCACAACCGCAAACGGGGCAGGGAAGAGAGCATGCGGCAACTCCTTTATGCGAGCGATGAGCTCAATCCGAATTGGTGAATATAGCAGCCAACTCCGAAAGCTGTCACGCCGACTGAGTGTCGAATCCAGGTCCCAAGGGCTCGGGCCGGGCCGCCGTTGCACCACCGCTTCCGGTTCGGCGGCGATGCTATGATGCTTTCGTGGCAAGCGTTCCCCGGGGAAAATTCATAACTTTTGAAGGACTCGACGGGTCCGGAAAGAGCACCCAAATCGAGAAGCTAGCGGGAGTATTGCGGGCCGAGAGGTTGCCCGTCGTCGTCACCCGCGAGCCGGGCGGTACCCGGACGGGAGAGAAAATCCGCCACCTTCTCGTCGATCGCGGTGTATCTCAGCTGGTCCCGCTCGCCGAATTAGCCCTCATGTTCGCCTCCCGGGCGCAGCACGTCAGCGAAGTGATTCTGCCGGCCTTAGCGCAAGGCAAGATTGTGCTCTGCGATCGCTTCACTGATTCGAGTGAAGCCTATCAAGGGGGCGGCCGCAAGCTCGGAAGCGACGTTGTGTTGAGGTTGCATGGCATCCTGTGCGCGGAATTCGAACCGGACCTGACGATCCTCATGGATTCGGATGTGGCCAGCAGTGTTGGCCGGGCGCGCCGTCGCAACCGCGCACGCACTGCGGGAAAAAACGACGAGAGCCGGTTTGAGCAGGAAAACCGCGCCTTTTTTGAGCGCGTACGCGACGCGTACTTGGCGATTGCCCGACGGGAACCCGAGCGTGTGGTGATGGTGGACGCCCGTGGCTCTCCGCAAGAGACTCATCGGCACATCCTCGAGGTGGTGAGGCATAAACTCAAGCTGAGGTCGGCTGAACGCGGTTCAGGGTAGAGCTTTATGGGTTTTTCTGATTTTTACGGCAACCCGGAGACTGTGCGTCGCCTGAGAGAACTCCTGGCCCGCGACCGTTTTCCCCATGCCGTGATCCTGGCCGGCCCCGCTGGCTCGGGTAAATACACTCTCGCCCTCATGTTCGCCAAGGCCATGAACTGCCTCGCTCCAAGCCTGAGCGACGGACTGCCTGATTTCTGCGGTCGATGCTCGAACTGTTCTCGCATCGCCCAGTCGGAGGAACTCGCCGCGCGAATGAGCGAAGCCGTGGAAGCCCGTGAGGCGCTGCGCGAGACCGACAAGCGGGAGACGCGCATCTTTGTGCAAACCCACTCCGACGTGATGGTGATCCCTCCGGACCCTCCGCAGATGATGATCAAGGTGGACCAAGTGCGTCGGGTGACGGAGACCATCTATTTACGTCCCGGGGAGGGCAAGGAGCGGGTCTACATCTTTACCGACTCGGCCTTCATGAAAGAAGCGGCCAATGCATTACTCAAGGTGCTCGAGGAGCCGCCCGGGTTCGCCACGATTTTCCTGCTAACCAGGAATCCCGGCGCGCTGCTGCCGACGATTCGATCGCGTTCGATGCTGATCACTCTGAATGCCCTCCCGGGGGAGGAAATCGAGCGTTATTTGGCTCGGCACCGTCCGGCATGGAATCCGAAAGAGCGCGCTCTCGTGGCACGACTGGCGGAAGGAGCGGTGGGGCGAGCGCGCAGTTTCGACTTGGCCGCTTACCGCGCGGCACGCCAGCATGCTTGGGTCATCCTCCATGCCGCATTGCGGGGTGGCGATCATGCGGGGTTGTTTCAGGTGACCGAAAACTATCGCGCCGGGGCCGAGGGACGCGACAAGACCGAACAACTGGTGCGGACACTCTATTCGCTGCTTCGCGACCTGCTTTATCTGAACTCGGGCACGGCAGAATTCGTTCGTAACCTTGAGATTGAGGGAGAACTGAAGAAGCTGGCCGAAACCGCCGATTTCGCCTGGATTGCGGAGGCTGCCGAGCGCCTGGCTGAGGTGGAGCGTGGCATGCGACGCAACCTGCAGCGCTCGCTTTCCCTGGAGGCCTTTGTCGCAGCGCTGGACAAAACCGGCAGTTAGGGTAATGCCACAAACGTGGCATTGTCATTCCGCGATGCCTGTGCTACGTTATTGACAAGTTCACGCCTTCAGAACGCACAATCACAGTCATACTGCGTGGCCCGCGTTAAAAAAAGCGTGTCGAACAGGTGATGCAATGAAAGATGCGATCGATTCCATGCCAGTTGAGCATTCGGTCGAACCGGACGGGTTCGCCAACCGGAAACTCATTCGCCCTTCTCTCAGCCGTCCTGAATCGCTCAGTCGTAACGAGCATAACCATCCTGGGTCGCCGATGAACGACCGTCGCCCGGAGCGGTCCGACCGCGGAGACCGCAATGGGGGCGGCAGGAAGGCGGCGCCGCCCGAGCAAACCAACGCCGAGGCTTTTTATTACCAAAAGCAGATGCAGTCCAAAACCCCCATGGTCGTTGTGTTGCGGGATGGAGAACAACTGCAGGGGGTGATTGAATGGTATGACAAGAACTGCCTGAAGATAAATCGCGTCGGCGCGCCCAATCTCATGGTCTATAAGCCTTCGATCAAGTACATGTACAAAGCCGGTGAGAACTCCCGAAAGTAGCCGGGCGGCGTGGCAGTTGGCGATTCTAGGCTGGTTTGAACTTCCCTGCGTCCACTCTTTAGGCAAGCTCACAGGGTTTGATCCTGTGGCGCTCCCGCCATTGGTAGCAAAGTAACCGATAGAGCGAATGTGGTTGAGGCAGCCTTCCTCTAGAGTCTCTCGACGACTGCCTCTTCCAATATCGCAAGCCACTCTACCGGCCGGTCATGCGACTTGCGCTAACCGCGTCGCTCGGCTGTAGGGACAAGTGAACGGAGTGGTTTACCGCGAAATTCACCGGCGCTTTGTGATTCGAAAAAGGCCTGTTGGATCCGATTCCGAAGTTGGAATTAAAGAGGCTGGGACCTGACCGCTTCTGATATTCAATCGAGTGGAAAGACGCAATCTGCGCTGGCCCCATCAAGATTTTCCCGAGCCAGTACCGTCTTGCCGTTGACAATCTCCCATATGTCTTTTAGCATCAAGCGTTTGATACCTCAAAATTGTTTTCGCGGCGGAGTGCCCCGTGATCAAATTGGACATCATCAACGAAGTAGTCAATAAAACTGGAATTACGAAAACCAAGGCTGAGTTAGCCGTCGAGACCGTGTTTGAGAGCATGAAACGCTCCTTGGCCAAGGGGGATCGCATTGAATTGCGTGGCTTCGGCGTATTCAACGTCCGTCCCCGCAAAACCGGAATTGGGCGCAATCCCCGCACCGGGGCCGAAGTTTCTATTCCCCCTGGCAAAGCCGTGCGCTTTAAGCCGGGGAAGGAGTTGCAATCGATCGACTGAGCCCGCTTCCGCCGACAGGACGGCTGGTCGGGGTCTTTGGTCCTTTCGAAGCATCTGATTTTCTGTCTCTGCGCCCTTCACCGACGGTTTAGAATTTTCATGCCTGATCTGATTCCTCCCGCGCCTGCCCGTAGCGAGGTTGCGCGTCCTCTCGAGCTGGTTTACTTGCCTCGCCCCAACCCACGCTATTGGCTGCACGGGCTTTTGCTCTTGGCCACGCTCTTTACCACCCTCGCGGTCGGTGCCCACATGCAATTTAATTTCGAGCACAATCAACCCGCCTTTGCTCTCAGTGATGACGAGATCTTTCCGATGAGTTGGGCTTTCCAGCAGCCTTCGCGCCTGCTGTTAGGGGTTCCATTCGCCTCGGCTTTGATGCTGATTCTGCTGGCGCACGAATTGGGGCATTATCTCTGCTGCCGGTATTACGGCGTGTACGCTACCTTGCCTTTCTTCATTCCGGCGCCAACCCTGTTCGGAACCCTGGGCGCGTTCATTCGCATTCGCTCGCCGATTCGTTCCCGCCCGGCGCTGTTCGACATTGGAATCGCCGGGCCAATCGCGGGATTTATTCTGGCGACCGCGGTGCTTTTTCTGGCCCTTCCTCTGTCCAAGGTGTTGCCCCCCGGCTCCGGCAACTCCGAGATTGAGTTGGGTTATCCGCTGATTTTTCGCCTGGCCTGGTATGTGCTTCCACTGGCTGAATTGAAAGTTCATTCCCACGCCTTCGACGCCATCAATTTTCATCCTACGGCGATTGCGGCCTGGGTGGGAATGTTCGCGACCGCGCTGAATCTTCTGCCTGGCGGACAGCTCGATGGCGGCCACATCGTTTTTTCTATCGCCCCGCGGGCTCACAAATTGGTCTCCCGCCTGACCATTTTGGCTCTAATCCCGATGGCATTCTATTTCTGGACGGGATGGTTGCTCTGGGCGGTTTTGCTCGGCATCAGCGGTATGCGGCATCCCGTAGTTGCAGAGTGGCCAGAGGTTCGCGGCTCGCGCCGGTGGCTGGCGCTGTTCGCTTTCTTGATGTTGGTGCTCACTTTTTCGCCGGCGCCTCTCTGGGACTTCTCCTTGCTCGAGTTTCTGCGCGCATGGCGCGCGGCGCACTAAGCATGCGCTCGCGTTGTTTCCCCGGCTTTTGCTTGTAGGACTTAGGCGCTTTGGGTTCCGGAGGAAGAAACCAAGGGCTCCGAATCATCATGAGCTGCGTGGCTTCTGAGGGGGATTGGCCCGGGATGATTCCTAGCGAAGGCAGTCTTCTTCGCTCAATCCTTAACCATCCGGGTCGTCATCTCTGCGGGGTCGCCCCCAACCGCGGACTGGGCCACGATCAGCCGGCGGGCTTCGACTCGGAAGGTCGGCAGTCGCAGCCAGAACAAGGCAGCGCCACCGATGGCGGCAATCGCTCCGAGAGAAACGGTAATGGGAGCTCCCACGCGATCCGCCATGGCTCCGGCGAAAAAAGCTCCAAATGGCGCCATGCCCATGAACATCATGGAGTACACCGCCATCACCCGTCCGCGGAGCTGGTCCGGCACCATGGCCTGAATCAGCGTGTTCGAGGAGGACATCTGGAGCATCATTGAAAATCCCACGGGCAGCAGGAGGCAGACCGATAGCCAGAGATTTCGTGAGAAGGCAAACAGAATCAGGCTGATTCCAAAGCCCGCGCAGGCAAATGCCACCCAACGTCCCAGTCCTCGTACCCCGGTTTTGGAGGCCAAGGTCAGGGCTCCGAGCAACGCCCCAACACCCGTGGCGCCCATCAGGATGCCCAGGGCGCGGGCTCCCCCATGGAGGATCTTGTCGGCAAAGATCGGCATCAGCACGGTATAGGGCATCGCAACCAGACTGACCAGCCCGAGTAACAAGAGGATGGCGCGAATCGGAGCCGTGTGGTAAGCGAAACGGAATCCTTCCTTGAGACGGGCCAAGGGCGAGGCCTTGCTCGGAGGAGAGGACGGTCGCACGCGCATCATGAAGAGCCCGATGATGACGGCAATGTAACTCACTCCATTGGCAAAGAAACACCAACCTTCTCCGATTCTTGCCACCAGCACACCAGCAATGGCCGGTCCGAGAATTCGGGCTCCATTAAACATGGAGGAGTTCAGAGCAATGGCATTCATCAAATCTTCTTTGCCAACCATGTCCACTAAGAATGCCTGTCGACCTGGGATGTCGAATGCATTCACCACGCCCAGCAGCGCCGCCAGCACAAAAATGTGCCACACCTGGACGAGCCCGGTGAGGGTGAGGAAGGAAAGAATTAGGGCGAGCACCATAGACAGCGTCTGAGTTCCAATGACCACCTTCTGCCGGTTGTAGCGGTCGGCTACGATACCGCCGAGCGGAGCGACGAGAAAAACCGGGAACTGGCTGGCGAATCCCACTGAGCCCAGCAATAGCGATGATCCGGTCAGGCGGTAGACCAGCCAGGACTGAGCTACGCTTTGCATCCACGTCCCGATGAGAGAAATCAGCTGGCCGCTGAAAAAAAGCTGGAAGTTGCGATGGCGCAGCGCGCGCAGGGTCACCGGCAATGCGCTTTTGGCGAACAAGGACTCGCTCGACGAGGGATCCTGCGGCGGTTTTGTGCTACCGAGAACAGGCAAACTATTAGGATGCCATCAAGCTTGCTTGGGATCCAATCCCTAGACTTGGTTCTTCCCGCCAACGGTAATCGCGGTGACGACCACGGGCCCGGCTGAGCGAAGACGGAATTGAGAAACCCTTCCGAGAAGCTGGCGCAGCTGTTTCGATTCCTTGTCCCTACCCTTTTTCCCATCTAGGCCCGAGCCAGCCAACGCTGTTAAGCTGAGAGCATAGTTGGCGACTGAAATGGCAACTGCAAACCAGGGTGTTTCGAAAGTGCAGGTAGCACCTTCTTCTGCCGGTCCGCTCGCTGTCGTGACCACACTGTTTTTCATGTGGGGATCGCTGACCTCGCTCAATGACGTTCTGATTCCCTACGCGCAGCATGTCTTCAATCTCAAGCTTGCGGCCAGCATGCTGATCCAGACCGCATTCTTTTCCGCCTATTTCATCTTCTCGATTCCGGCATCGAGGATTATCGATTGGATCGGCTACAAGAAGGCAATCATCGTCGGCCTGCTCACCATGGTGGCGGCATGTTTCGGCTTTTATCCGGCGGCAAAAATCCCCTCCTTCCCATTCTTCCTGGCCGCCCTCATCATCCTGGCGACAGGAATCACGATCCTTCAAGTCGCTGCCAACCCCTATGTAGCCGTGCTCGGGAACCCCGAGACAGCATCCAGCCGATTGAATCTCACCCAGGCCTTCAATTCCTTGGGTACCGCCATCTTTCCCTGGATTGGGGCGCACTTGATTCTGGGGACGACTGCCTCCGCCCTGGCCCAAAACACCGAACAAGAGGCCAACGCGGTGATCAAACTCTACGTGTACTTTTTTGCCGTGGCGCTGACGATTCTGGCGCTGGCCATCGGCCTGTTTCACCTGCCGGAGATCGAGTCCGCCGGACACCGTCTGGGGGAGAAGGTCCACGACTCGGTTGGGAAGCATCCCAACCTCGTTTTCGCCGCGATCGGAATTTTTGTGTACGTCGGGGCAGAGGTGTCGATCGGCAGTTCGATCGCGAATTACCTTGCCCTGGACAACATCGGACACCTGCTTTCGGCGGCGAGCATTCCCGATCCTGCCGTGCGCTATCGCGCCGCCTTAGGAGTGGCGGCTCGCTACATTTCCCTCTACTGGTTGGGCGCGATGATTGGGCGCTTCGTGGGCTCAGGGCTCCTCCAGAAGATCAAAACCGGGAAATTACTGGCCGCCTGTGCTATCACGGCGGCGGCGCTGGTGACCATTTCGGTGGCGAGCGAAGGCCGTGTGGCCATGTGGTCGATCCTGGCAGTTGGATTGTTTAACTCGATCATGTTTCCCTCGATCTTCACCCTGGGCATCGCCGAGCTCGGCCAGCTCACGGGCGACGGGTCGGGGATTCTCAATATGGCCATCGTAGGCGGCGCCATCATTCCCTGGATCGTCGGCAGGGTTGCCGACTCCATCAACCACCGCTTCTATGCCGGCATGATCCAGGGAGAGACCAGCTGGGGCCAAGGCATCCACTACGCTCTGATTCTGCCCGCCTTTTGTTATCTCTACGTTCTGTTCTTTGCACGGAGCGGATCGAGACCGAACAGCGAGCGCTACCGGACATCTCGCAAGCCCCCAGACTGAGCTGACCCGATGGCTATTGAGGCATCCCTCCCTTCGAAGCCGCACGAGGGACTCAGCAGATGCCACGAACTCCAGCCGCAAGGCCCGATTCAAGCGGGCAAGGGCTGGCCGCGAGTCTCGACTGCCAGGGGAACGATGGCGAGCCCGGCAGCGAAGGCCACGGAGGTCCAGGCGACGGGGACGCCCAGGGATCCAAACTGCCGCACTCCGGCGCCTACCAGAAAAGTGATCGCGGCACCGCCGAAGCGGGCGAACGAGGTGGAGAAAGCGAAAGCGCTGGCGCGGCACTTGGTGGGGTACTGTTCCGGCAGCCAAAGAGTATAGACGGCGAAATTTGCGCCCCCCAAGCCGAGAAAAACCAGGCAGGCAAAAAACCACGGAAGCGCCGCCGCACCGAGGTAGAAGACCTGGCCGAAAGCGACGGCAATCGAAACCATCATCAGGAAAAAGAAAAATCCGAGCGCCCCGCGGCGTCCGAAGCGTTCTGCCAGAATGGGCATCAGGCAGCAGCCAAGGATGGTCGCAAACGAGACCACGATCGTCCCCCAGGATGCTAGCCGGGCGGCTTCGGAAGACGTGCGTCCGGAAGCTTCGGCTAGAACGGTGACGGCAGAGGGCACATAAACCGTGCCGGCCCACAGCCCGCAGACCGAAATCAGCATCAACGCCGAATTCAGCAGCGTGCGACGCCTGAAGTCGCGGGAAAAAAGCATTCCCAGCGGGCGCCAGAATGCCCGATGCGAGACAACATGCTCCCGGTCGAGCCAGCGCTTCGGCTCGGTGACGCTGTGGCGGATCCAACCGAGCAACAAGGCCGGCAGCCCGCCCACGGCGAACATCGCCCGCCAGCCGAAATGGCTGCCGATCCCGTAGTTGGCGATCGCGGCAAGAAAGATGCCGACATAATAACCGGTGTGCATCCAACCCGCTCCCGTCCTGCGCCGATGCTCGGGCCACTCTTCGGCTACGAAGGTCCCGCCCATTGCCCACTCTCCGCCGATTCCGATTCCCGCCAGGAGTCGAAGCACCGCCAGTTGCCAGACCTCAACCACCAGCGCACTGAGGAAGGTGAACAGCGAGTACCAGAGGATGGTCAACATCAAGGTGCGTACCCGCCCGAGTCTGTCACCCACCGGGCCCCATAGGAATGCGAGGCCCCACCCGACGAGAAACAGAGAGAAGAGCAGGCCTCCATAGAAGCCGATATTGCCTTTGGTGGCGGCAATGCCGGAGCGAGGCAGCAATTCGCGCAGCGAGGGCAGCAGTACCAGCGCATAAATGAACGAATCCATGCCGTCGAGCGCCCATCCGCCCCAGGAAGCCCAGAAACCGCGAAGCTGATTGGTGGTGAGGCGAGAGGAGGGAGCTTCCGATCCCGGTGGCTGTGTCGGGAACGCTGCCATGTCGCCAGGAACTATAGCAGAGTACCAACCGAAGTGATCCGGCAGGCGGGAACGGGCTCGGATTACTTGGCGCCGTTGGCGAGCGAATCGACTGCGGCTTCGACTTTGACCTGAATGGCGTGCGGCAAGACCGCATAACCTTGAGCCTCGGCCACGCTCTGTCCGCTCTCGAGGGCCCAGTGGAGGAAGTCTTTCAGGGCGCGCCCGCGGGCACCGGACCAGTTCGAAGTCGGAAGGTAGATCCAGGTAAAGCTCGAAATGGGATACGAATCTTTTCCGGGAGCATCGATGAGCGAGATGCGGAAGTCATTGGGAATCGAGCCTTCCATGGCCTTGCACGCGGCAGCGATGGTAGCCGTATTGGCCCGAACAAATTGTCCGGCGGGGTTCTCGATTGCAGCATAGCCAATGCCAGAGTGCTTAGCGAAATTCCACTCCACGTATCCAATCGCACCCTGGACCGCGGCCACTTTCGAGACCATGTCCTCGCCGCGGTTAGCCTCCATTCCAGTCGGCCAATGGGGCGAGGGGCTTTTGCCCACCCGAGCCCGGAACTCCGAACTGCTCTTCGAGAGGAAGTCCGTAAAGATGTAGTTGGAGCCTTTCCCCGGTGTCCGGTGTACTACGGTGATTTCCAAGTCGGGCAACTTGAGCTTGGGGTTCAGCCTGGCAAGGCGAGAATCGTTCCAACGGTTGAGCTTGCCAAGAAAGATCTGGGCTAACATATCGCCTGTGAAATTGAGCTCGGGATCACCAGGCAGGTTGTAGATCGGCACAATGCCAACGACGACCGTTGGAATCTGAACCAGCGGTACCTTGCCGCCCCGCATCTCATCGTTGCGCAAAATGATCTCTCCGCCGCCGAAGTCGCCGGAGCCCAAACTGATCTGCTCGAGGCTGGCGGAAGTGCCCAGCGGGAGGTAGCGTACCTGCACCCTGGGATCCTTCTTGTTGAAATCATCGATCCAAACCGTGTAGAGAGGGCTGGGAACATTCGATCCCGAGCCCACGAGGGAAACTACGTCCTGGGCGACAGCCGGGGTCAATGCGACCAGGAAGCACCAGGCCATGGCTTTGAAGATCATCGAGATCTCCCTTGCCCTATGCCGAGAGGGTAGCGTAGCCGGCTCACAATTCCAACTCTCAGTAGAGACTAATCCGGTTTAGTTCCCGGGTTAGGTGACGAAGGTCACAAGCGCGGGTACTTCGGTGAATGGCCAACCATGGGGATAGCCACCGAGTGCTTGGGGTGTGCTGACGGCTCACCCCCTTGGAACAGTTCCCCACATAGTGGTAGGATTCCAGGTTTTCTCCGAGGGGGCGATTCAATGCGTTATGGGGTCATGGTCGCGTTGCTCCTGGTTGCCTCGGTGCGCAGCCAAACCGCTCAGCCGGATCTGAAATCTCTGTTTGAATCCAAGATTCACTCGGAATGGGAGGCGCTGAAGACGAAAGACAAGAAAGCGTACGGAGATCTGCTGGCGGAGGATTATCAGGGGGTGGAAGTCGATGGCAAGGGGGAACGCAACAAGACCCAAGCGATCAATGAAGTCCCAGAGGGAAATGTCTCTCAGTACACTCTGTGGGGTTTGAAGGTTACTCCCTTATGCCCTGATGCTGCATTCGTGACCTACGAGGTCACCATAGATTTCCCGCCCAAGTCTGTCCTGCGGTACTCGCGAGTCTTGGTGGGTGAGATTTGGGTCAAGCGAGCGGGCCAATGGAAAGAGCTGCACTATCAGGAGACTCACGTCAAGTAGCCGCCGGCGTGTTCGGCGTTTCCTCCCCGTAGTTGACCATCACCTGGCAACCTTCCGTAGCTTCCTTTGGTCAGCGTGGAGCGCTTCAGAACCGCTGATAGAGGTTTTTTATCAACGAGATCAAGGGAATCTACTTGGCTTCGAACTAGCCATCGGCTAGCGTAGACTCGGGTTAGCTCCAAGATTTCTGCGGACCAGCAGAATTACTCCGGATTAATATCCAATGCCGATGACCTTGAAATCCGTAGAAACGTTGTTGGATGTCTTGCATTTTGCCGACAGTCACACGGCCGTAATTCTGCCCGAGCTTGAGATTCGTCTGACCTATGATTCGCTGCGCCAACAGGTACTCGGGATGGCCGACGCGTTGGCTTGCGCCGGCATCGCCCGCGGGGACCGGGTGGCGCTCGCCCTGCCGAACGGCCTGCCGGCTCTGGTGAGTTTTCTTGCGGCATCCATTGCTGGAACCGCAGCCCCGCTCAATCCGGCCTATCCCTATGAGGAGTTCCTTTTTTTCTTACGCGACACGAACGCTCGCCTCTTGCTTTGTCCGCCGGCCGAGGCGGAATACGCCCGCAGTGCGGCCGCGGATCTTGGAATTCCGGTTCTTGCCGTCGCCATGAACGCTCAAGGTGAGGTGCAAGTCGAAGGTGGTCGCACGGGGGCCTCGGTGGCGCCTCCAACCCCGGACGATATAGCCCTGATTCTGCACACCAGCGGAAGCACGGGGCGGCCCAAGCGGGTTCCGCTGCGGCACTTCAACCTGGCGGTTTCGGCAGCCAATATTGCCAACGCTTATACCCTCTCGGAAGACGACGTTGCGCTTTGCATTATGCCGCTGTACCACATTCACGGAATCATGGCCTCGGCGGTTTCGACCCTGCTGTCCGGTGGCACCGTGATCCTGCCCGCGAAGTTCAACCCGCTGTCATTCTGGCGCTGGGTGCGGGAGTACCGCGTGACCTGGTTCTCGGGAGTGCCGACCATGCATAAACTGATCCTGGCCCGCACCCGCGAGAAGCCGAGTGATTCCCAGTCTCTACGCTTTATTCGCTCCTGCAGCGCGCCGTTTTCCGCCGAGACGATTCAGAAAATGGAGGATATCTTCGGCGTCCCCTTTGTCGAAGCCTACGGAATGACCGAAGCCTCCCATCAGATGACTTCGAATCCTCTGCCTCCTAGGCATCGCAAGCCTGGTTCGGTGGGCGTAGGGACCGGGATTCTGATCAGCATCATGGATGCCAAGGGAAACCACCTGGGAACCGACCAGCGAGGCGAGGTCGTCATCCAAGGGCCGAACATCTTCCGGGGATACGAAAACAATCCTGAAGCCAACGCGAGATGCTTTGTGAACGGCTGGTTTCGTACCGGCGATCAGGGATATCTGGATCGGGATTGCTACCTGCACTTGACGGGGCGGATTAAAGACATCATCATTCGCGGAGGGGAGAATATCGCGCCGCACGAGGTCGATGAAGTCTTATTGAAGCACCCCGCGATTGCGAATGCCGTTACCTTTGGCTACCTGCACCCCACTCTGGGCGAGGAAGTGGCGGCCGCCGTCGTGTTGCACGCGCCCGGAGGCGAGACTGAATCGTCCTTGCTGAAGTTTTGTCGCGACCACCTGGCCGAATACAAATGTCCCAAGAAGATCTATTTTGTCGAAAGCATTCCCACCACGGGAACCGGCAAGATTCGGCGGCGGGCAGTCGCGGCAGCGGTCGCGGATGAGCAAGGATGAGAGTCCTCATCGTTGGAGCTGGTGCGGTCGGAGCTTACATCGGCGCCCGCATGGCTCTCACCGGTCTTGACGTCACCCTGGTAGCGCGCGGTCCCCAGCTTCGTGCCATCGCAGAGCGGGGCGTCGAAGTCCAAAGCGCCGCCGGCGATTTTCAGGCGCGCCCCAAGATCCTCGGCACCATCGAGGAAGTTGGACCGGTGGATGTGGTCTTCTTGGGGGTCAAGGCCCACAGCTTGCCGCAGCTCGCACCCCGACTGAAATCCGTGCTGGCTCCCGATACGACCGTGGTCAGCACGCAAAACGGGGTGCCCTGGTGGTTCTTCGAGAATTTTGGCGGGAGCTGGAACGGGCTGCGGTTAGAGCGCGTCGATCCCGGAGGAGTAATCTCCGGGGCGATTGAAGCGCGACGGGTAGTCGGATCGATCGTGTACTTTTCCACCGAGGTCATCGCTCCCGGTGTTATCCGTCATATTGAGGGCAACCGCATTTCGCTCGGTGAGCCCGACGGAACTCGGTCGGAGCGCGTGCGCCGCATTGCCGAAGCCTTACTGACTTCTGGCCTGCGGGCTCCCATCACCGCTCGCATTCGCAATGAAATCTGGGTCAAACTTCTCGGCAATGTCGCCTTTAACCCGCTGAGTGCTTTAACCGGCGCTACCCTGGCACAGATGGTGCACGACCCCGATGTGTCCAACCTGGCGCGGGAGATCATGCGGGAAGCCGAAGCCGTCGCCGCCCGTTTAGGACTGGATCTCCCGGTCTCGATCGAACAGCGCATGGCCGGGGCGGCCAAGGTAGGAGAGCACAAAACCTCGATGCTGCAAGACCTCGAAGCCCATCGCCCGCTGGAGCTCGAAGCGATCGTGGGCGCAATTGTCGAACTCGGCCAGCGAATCGGGGTCCCCATGCCTCATACTCAAACCATCTACAGCGCCACCAAGTTGCTGGCCGAATGCCGATCCCGCCTTCCGGCTACCCGAAATTCATGATCCCCTCCCCACTTTCTCGCCCGCCAGACGGTTGCTGCGGCGGGGGATACCCAAGCCTTTCCACCCAAAGCCGTCTAGGCCGAAAAGTTTTTCGAGAAAACCTCTCCACCCGCTTGACAACAGGGGTATAATTCGCTGGTCCAGTTATCGGACCAGTTGGAGCTTGGGTGGCCGAGACGATCAAGTCCGACTTCGAAATCATTCGCCGCAATAAGGTCTATGAGGAAGTCGCGCGGCAACTACAGCAAATGATCCTCAAGAAGTTGCGCCCGGGCGACAAGCTGCCTTCCGAGCGCGAGCTGGCCGAAACCCTCGGGGTCAGCCGCAGTTCTATCCGTGACGCGATTCGCAGCCTGGAGCTGGTGGGCCTGGTGGAACCACGGCAAGGGGCCGGGACGGTGGTGCGGGAGATCTCGGCCAGCACGATCATGAATCCGTTCGCTGCCCTGCTTCGCCATAAGCTTCAGCTGGTGGGCGAGCTGCTCGATTTCCGCAGAATGCTCGAACCACCGCTGGCGGCCCGTGCCGCCACGCATCGATCCGAGGAGGAGCTCGAAGAACTCGAAGAGATTCTCCACCGGCAGGAAGAAAAGTTGCGTCGTGGCGAACTCGCGATCGAGGAAGATTCGGAGTTCCATTACACGATTGCGATGGCCTCGGGAAACAGCGTGGTGCTGAAGGTGCTCGATCTTTTGATGGATCTGTTGCGGGATACCCGGGAGCGCTCGTTGCAAGCGGAAGGGCGCCCGCAGAAGTCGCTTGCCGGGCATCGCCGCATTCTCATGGCGATCAAACGGCGGGATGCGGAAGCGGCCAAGGCCGCCATGCGCCGCCACATAGAAGATGTCGAAGAAATTGTGCTCGAACCGCACGAACGGGCAACCAAAACGGAGGTTTGAGATGGGCCGGTTATTTGCAATCGAAGTGATTTATCGCGGAATTTTTCAAAAGACTCTAGGCGGGCGAATCACCCGGGGCATCGTTCTCGCCGCCCACGAGGAAGGAAAGGTAGGGATTTCCTTCGGCCGCTATGGCGACAGTCCGGAGCGCAACGGGATTCCCGCCAAAAGCTTTGCCATCGTGGCGAGCGATCAGCAAACCCTCGAAGAGGGCATGGCGAAGTATGAACCCAAAGAGGTGGACATCACCATCGCGGTCGACGACACTCTCTGTAAAGGAGTCGAGTCGTGGGCCTGGTACGGGTTGCAGCCGGTAAATAAGCTTTTGAAGCCGAATGGCACATTGATCGTGACTTCGCGCGAAGCCCCCGGCAGCATCCTGGCGATGGCGCACCGCAAAGAGTCGCCCTACCGCTTGTCGATTCTGAAAGGTACGCCCAGTTTCTCGGGTCTGTGGGTGTACAAGGATGATCACACCGACGTCCGGATTCTGGGCGCGATCGCCAAACTTCTTCCCGATTTGTTCAGCCTCAAGTCGGTGCAAAAGATGATCTTGCAAGAATGGAAAGACCCGGTGAAGGCTGAGTCTGCGGCGCGCGCCTACGAGCGAGTCACCACCACCACCGTGACCCCCGATCAGGGCAATCCTGAGGTGCCCTATAAGTTCGACTTGCCGAAGTGGCATGAGATGGGGGAGGGAATCGCCATCCCGTCGATTCCTTTTGGAGGTGCGGTCGAAGATCCCACCTCGCACGCGGTTGGCGGGTTCCGCCCGGATCGCAATCCCACCTTCAAGAAGTTCACGACCCGAACCATGCGGCCGGTCGTCAATTTCGACACCTGCATCAAGTGCACCTTGTGCTGGCTGCAGTGTCCCGATTCCTGCTTCGACGTCACTCCCGAAGGCCTGTATGACGCGAACATGCAAGCCTGCTGCGGGTGCGGTGTATGCGAAGCGGTGTGTCCGGTGAAGGACTGCGTCACCATGGTGAATGAGTCCGAGTTCACGGGCAACGACAGCCAGTGGGAAGCCTGGAGGAAGGACAAGGATTCCTATACGGTTTGGCTCGAAGACAAGATTAAGACTCGCGGGGAGCGATCGCACGGCTTCCGCTATCGCGGGCAGTATGAAGAGCAAATCCCCGAAATGCTTGAAATCGCCCGGGGGAATGACTGAGGAGGAAATGGTCATGGCTACCGCCATCGCAATAGAGGATCAGAAAAAAACCGAACAGACCGCACTCATCACGGGCAGCGAAGCGATCGCGGTCGCCTGCAAGCTGGCCGATGTCGATGTCATCACGGCGTATCCCATTCGTCCTTATGACACCGTCATGCAGTACGTTTCGAAGCTGGTGTCCAACGGAGAAATGGACTGCGAGTATATTGTGGCCGAGGGGGAACACTCCCAATTTGAAATCGTCAAGCACGCCTGCGCCTGCGGCGCACGGGTGTTTTGCGGCTCGAGCGGCGTGGGTTGGATGTACGCCATGGAAGCCCTGACGGTAACCCCCGCCTTGCGCATTCCGCTGGTATGCATGGTGGGCAATCGGGCGCTCGATGATCCCGGAGCCTTCGGCGTCGAACACAATGACGCTCTGGCAGTGCGTGACCTGGGCTGGCTCCTGGTATGGGTGGACAGTGCCCAGGAGGCTCTCGACACCGCCCTCGTTGCCTATCGCGTGGCCGAGGACCGTCGTATTTTTTTGCCATGCGCCATCAGCTGTGATGGTGCGTTCCTGACTCACTCGCAGGCTTTGGTAAAAATTCCCACGCAGGAGAATGTGAACGAGTTCCTGCCTCGCTACGATCGGAAAGATCTTTTGCTGCATCCCGACAACCCGATCACGGTTGCACCCCAGGGCAATGAGGACTGGGTCATGGAGATCCGGCGCCAGAACTATGCGGCCATGGAGCGCGTATCCGGTGTTTTGCGGGAGGCGTATTCTGATTTTGAGCGGGTGTTTGGGCACTCCTACAGCAACCCATTCTTCGAGGAGTATGACACCGACGACGCCGACATCGTTCTGATGGGCATGGGCACGCTATCGACGCCGGTGAAGGTTGCGATCCGGCAGATGCGTAAGGAAGGCAAGAAAGTGGGATTCGTCCGCATGCGCTGGTTCCGACCCTTTGCGGCGGAGGAGCTCGCCCGGTCGTTAAGCCGCTTCCAGGCGATCGGCGTCATTGACCGGGACTACTCCTTCGGATCTCCGTATATGAGCGGCGTGCTCACCAACGATGTTCGCAGCGCGCTCTATTCTTCCCCAGGGCGGAAACCCCCGGTCTTAGGCTTCATCGCCGGCCTGGGAGGGCGGGAAGTTACCGTGCCCGATGTCGAGAAGGTAACCGATTGTGTTTATCAAGCTGCGGAAGGCAAGTCGCAGCCGCTGACCCGCTGGATCGGGCTGCGGGAATAACCGAACTTTTGCGGATGTGTTTCACGCATCAGAAAGGATGTAGCCGCAATGGCAACTTACGTACAGATTGATCCGACGCAGAAACTTGATCCCTTCAAGTCAGTCAAGAAGCTCCCGCTCGATGAGTTTTTCACTTCCGGGCATCGCACTTGCCAGGGCTGCGAATCAGCGCTCGTCATGAAGATGATGGCGAAGGCAGCAGGTCCGCGCACCATTGTGCTGGGCAGCACCGGGTGCATGTATGTG
The DNA here is from genome assembly GCA_035622455.1 of Terriglobales bacterium. Lineage (GTDB taxonomy): Bacteria > Acidobacteriota > Terriglobia > Terriglobales > Acidobacteriaceae > JAFAGX01. The sequence goes on along the minus strand of DASPVG010000091.1, from coordinate 8,281 downwards.
GCGAACACGACCTACTACAGCACCTCCTGGGTCGTGCCCTGGATGCACACTCAGCTCGGCAGCAGCGGTTCGGCGGCTTTGGGGGCCTCGGCCGCACTCAAGGCGCTCATGCGCAAAGGCAAAATCAAGCGGGAGCCGATCAATGTCATTGCCTTTTGTGGTGACGGCGGTGGGGCGGACATGGGCGTGGGGGCAATTTCCGCCACCCTCACCCACCCCGATTACAACTGCCTGATCCTGATGTACGACAACGAATCCTACGCCAACACCGATATTCAGCTTTCCGGCAGCACACCTTGGGGGGCCAACACCACCTTCAGCACTCCCGGCAAGGTGAAGCGGATCATGCACCGCCGCTGGAAAAAGAATATGGCCGGCATGATGGCCGCCGGCCATCCGGAATGTAAATACGTTGCAACCATTTGCATGTCCTATGGCCTGCACGGGATGAATTCCATCCGCAAAGCGCTGGCCATTGGCGGACCAACCTTTATTCATTCCCTCGATCCCTGCCCAAAGGGTTGGGATTACGACCCTTACCTGTCTCATGAGATGGGCGAATTGGCGGTCAACACCGGGGTCTGGCCCCTGTACGAGGTGGAAAACGGCGTGCTCCGCCTTACGGGTAGGACGCAGCAGATTGCCCGCGGCAAGATCAAGCGGCAGCCGGTGCGGGATTACCTCCTCAAGCAGGGAAGATTTGCCCATTTTACCGACGACGACATCGAGTACTTCCAGAACAAGGTTGACGCAATGTGGGATAAGTGGCTCATTCCCGGGGTCATTCCTTTTCGGCAGGAAGTCGACGGGGACCGAGCCCCGGCGGAGTGAAATCAGCCGGCTAGTTTCAAATCCGACGGCGGATCGAGGGCGGCTCGGAGAAATCAGGAACGGGCAGCAGGAAGAATCCAATCCTCGGACAGCGAATATCCAGCGGGCGATTCGAAGGATGTAGCGCCGGAGGGTCAAGGTTTTGGGCCGCTCGACGAAGAGGTACAACCCTACTCCAAGCTCCTTGGTTCGTGACTGAGGAGCCTGAGTTTTTTGCGGCAAAGAATGAAAACGAGAGACGCCATGGTTCTGAACGATTGGCACCTGGCAAGAATGATTGAGCATACCAACCTGCGCCCGGAGGCGACTGAGGGGCAAATTGTCCGCCTCTGCCAGGAAGGCCGCGAGTTTGGCTTCGTAACCGTGGTCGTGAACCCCGCATACGTCGAGCTGGCGTCGTCCCAACTGGCCGGATCCGAGGTGAAAGTGGCTGCCGTAGTCGGCTTTCCCTTGGGCGCAACCCTTGCGAGCGTCAAGCGGTTTGAGGCCGGCGAGGTGCTCAAGCTGGGCGCCCGAGAGATCGACATGGTTCTGAATGTTGGTGCGCTGAAGTCGGGCAAGCGCGAGTTCGTGCAATCGGAGATTCAGAGCCTGGCTGAGATGACGCATGAGCGCGGCGGGTTGCTCAAAGTCATCCTGGAAACGGGGCTTCTCACCGATGATGAGAAGAAGCTCGCCTGTGAGTTGAGCGTCCGCGCTGGAGCAGATTTTGTCAAGACTTCCACCGGGTTCCTCGGCGGAGGAGCGACGGTGGATGATGTCCGGTTGATGCGGCAGATCGTGGGACCGAGCATCGGCGTAAAAGCGTCGGGAGGAATTCGAACCGCGGGTGACGCGAAGGCGATGATCGCGGCAGGGGCGAATCGCATCGGCACGAGCAGTGGAGTGAAAATAATCGAGGAACTGAGGGAAGCGTTACAGACTACCAGGTGATCCATTGTCGACCGAAGAGATCGCGGCTTCTGACTTCAGCCGTTGCGGGCTCGAGTGCGGGGAACCACCCAGCATCATCGCTTCAGGCAACTCGCGATCCGAATTCTCCCATGCGCCCGAAGATGTTTTTTGTGAAGGGCCGTAATGCTTGCAATTGTGAACCAATACGCTGGTCGCCGTATCGGGCCAGGAGGAGCTCCCGGGGGTAATCTATGGCTAGTTCTCCAAAGCCAATCCGTTCCAATTTAGAGGCAGTTGGTTCTCAGGAAACCGTCATCAACCGATGGGTGCAGATGGTGTCCTGCATCATCGCGATGATGGCGATTGCTAACCTTCAATATGCTTGGACACTTTTCACCAAACCCTTGACTGGAAGTTTGCACGCCACTCTGGCCGCCGTGCAGGTTGCATTTGCGGCTTTCGTATTCTGCGAAACCTGGCTGGTGCCCTTCGAGGGATACCTGATCGATTCGCTTGGCCCACGCTTGGTCATTGGAATCGGCGGTCTGCTGGTGGGAGCCGGGTGGATCGGATCGGGATACGCTACCACGCTAACCCAACTCTATATCTGGTATGCCATCGGTGGGATTGGCGCGGGGGCGGTTTACGGTGGATGCACCGGGAACGTCCTGAAATGGTTTCCCGATCACCGCGGACTGTGCGCCGGGATTGTCTCCGGTGCCTACGGCATCGGCACGGCGCTGACGGTTGCTCCGATTGACAGCATGATCAAGGCATCCGGTTACCGCCATGCCTTCATTTTTTGGGGCATCCTGCAAGGCATTATCGTGACCGTCGCTGCCATGTTCATCGTCGCGCCCCCCAAGGGTTGGTTTCCCAAGAATTGGAAGCCTGTGGCCAAAGTCCGCCAAACTGCGCGCGACTTCACCTGGTTGGAAATGGTCAAGCAACCATCCTTCTATGCGATCTACATCATGATGACACTCGTGGCCTTCGGCGGCTTGGTGGTCACGGCGCAACTGAAGGAGATTGCGGGGTTCTACAAGGTGGACAAAACCATCGTGGTCTGGGGTCTGTCGGCGTCGATCCTGGCGATTCAGTTGAACCGGATCGTCAACGGACTCACCCGTCCCCTGTGGGGCTGGATCTCCGACCATATCGGCCGCGAAAATGCCATGTTCAGCGCCTTCCTGATTGAAGGCCTGGCGATCTGGCTGTGGCTCCAGACCATCCATAGACCGGTGATGTTCGTGCTGTTGTCGAGCCTGGTGTTTTTTGCCTGGGGTGAGATTTTCTCGCTGTTCCCATCCTTGACCGCGGATCTGTACGGCAGGAAGTGGGCAACAACGAACTACGGAATCGTCTACACCTCGAAGGGCTTCGCCTCCATTTTTTCGGCACCAGTTGCTGCCTATGCGATGGCGAAGACTGGCTCATGGGTACCGGTGTTCTACGTGATGATTACCTGCGATGTCGTCGCCGCCTTCATGGCACTATTCTGGTTAAAGCCTTTGTCGGCGCGCACCCTGGCGGGTGCGGACGTACGACCGAGACTCGAGGAGGCCAGAGCTACCCTCGGCAAAGATGTTGCTTAAGGGACCAGTACCTTCGTCGCCTCGGCCGATTGCGTGCTGAGTGCCCCGGAATCTGGGTGACCGATCCCGGCGTGTAATGGGAAATCCGTGAACCGCCGATCGAGTAACTCCGGTTTCGGTCAGGCGATCGATCGGCTGTCAACTTCGTATCTTCCTGTCATAGATCCACAACGCTGCCGCCGTCGCCACGCCTACGGCAGTCACCGACCACCAAATGCGTTCACTCTGATGTCGGATCTCGCCCAGCTGGTGAACGAGCATTCCCCCAAACCATCCACCGATCAGCGAACCGATGCCGATCGGCAGAAAGGCAAATCCCATGTAGGTGCCCTGCTGGCCAGGCGGCGCGAGTCGAGAAATGTATTCGTAATAGCGCGGGGATTGCGTAATCTCGCCCAAGGCCACCACGAATAACGTCAGCACTGCCGTCCACACGGTCGGGTGGACGGCGAGGAGGAGCCAGGCCACGGAGGTGATCAGGGTCCCCAGAATCACGGCCTGCAGGGCGGGGATTTTGCGGGTCAAAAAGTTCACCGCGAGGGTGAGCAAGATCACGGTCAGCCCATCGGTCACCAATATCAGTTCGACAGGCGCATGGGGATCGATATATGCGTGAATGAATCCAGGCAAAGTGATGTACTGCTGCCAGAACACGACCCAGTAGCCGGTGAAAAGCACCAGGAACCACATGAAGCGGCTGATGCCGGCGAGCACAACCGCGGCCAACCCCACCCAGATCCACCAGGGTACGTTGAACCCGGGGTGAAGCGACATGGCAATCGACAGCAGTCCGGCGACGAGCAATGCGGGGAACACCAGCCGATAGTTGCCCACGACTACACAAAAATTGCGAGCCACATCCCGGATCGAAGATTGGAGCTCGTTCTGCGCCCTTCGCGGTTCTTCAAAGAACCACAGAACCAGAAAGAACATGGCGAAGACGCTGAGGGCAGCAACCCGGTACACATTTTCAACTCCCAGGTGGCGATGGGCCCACGACGCGACCAGTGGTCCGGCAGCGCCTCCAATATTCACCATGGTGTAGTAAATCGAATATCCGATCGAGCGAACCTTTTCGTTGGAGGCCCGCGCCGTGGTGCCCACCACGCAGGGCTTGACCAGGGAAATGCCCAAGGCAGGAAGGACAAGGATCGAACCGACAAACAGATCGGGGGGTACACGATCTCGTACCGGCGCCAGCCAGGCTGCTCCGATCGACCCAATCAGGAAATACGCGGCGGATAGAATCAGGTAGGCCATCGAGAGGGCGCGACGGAATCCCAGGCGGTCCGCGGCGGCTCCTCCAAAAATGGCGAGAAACCACACCATGCCTCCGAATATGCCGGCCAGAGTTCCGGTCTGCTGGGCAGAGAAATTCAGTCGTTCCTGGAGGTACAGGGCCAGCGAGGCAAACGCCCCGTAGTAGGAAAGGCGCTCGAAGATTTCGCTGATATTGGCGATCCAGAACGGCCGCTCGAAGCCGGTGCGAATCTCCTCCAATCGCTCGGAGAAGCTCAAGCCCGGCTCCTTGGCGCAGACACCCGATGGAGCGTGTTCCTCACTGTCATTTCGGCGGTCGCGGGGTGCGGGCGCAGTCGCCGGCAACGAGGAACTCCCGTCCCGTCTCGGTTCCGCGTGCTTAGATCGTCGTCTTGGTTCTTTCGCCAAAAATGGCCGTGCCGATGCGTACACACGTTGACCCCTCTTCGATTGCGACTTCAAAATCGTGCGACATCCCCATGGACAACACCTGCATGCCGACGGAGGGCAGCTGGCGGCCAGCAATTCGGTCGCGCAACTCCCGCAGTCGCCGGAAAGAGGATCGAGTTTGCTCAGGATCGTCGGCGAACGGCGGAATGGCCATCAGCCCGCGAAATTCCAAGTGCTCGAACTCCGGTGCTTTTCCTAAGAGTTCGTGCAATTCCTCGGAATCGGGTGCGACTCCGCTCTTGGCCTCTTCTTCCCCCACTTTAATCTCAATGAGCACCGCCATTTTTCGTGCGAGAAGCCGGGCAGAAAGATTGAGCTTTTCGGCCAGGCGCAGCGAGTCCAACGAGTCTACCGCAACGAACAACTCGGCAGCCTTCGCCGCCTTGTTGGTTTGCAGATGGCCGATCATATGCCACTCGGCATCAGGCAGATGCCGCAAGGCTGCCGATTTCTCGGCGAACTCCTGCACGCGATTTTCACCAAACACTCGTAGTCCAGCGTCGTAAGCTTCGAGGATTCGTTCCGCTGGGAAGGTCTTGGTTACCGCCATACAAGTAATTTCGTTCGGATTACGCCCGGCGCGGGAAGCCGCCGCTTCGATGCGTGCTCGCACGTCCTTCAAATTGTGGGCAACAATACTCACTCGAGACCAGACGCGAACGGGAGACAGAAGCTAGCTTCCCGCGCGCTTCGTTGGTTGTACTAAAACCCGGATGGGTCGTTCACATGATCGCCGTTGGTGGCGCCGGTTCATCCGGACTGCCGGCATTGGCTAGCGGTATCTTCATCATTACCAAGATCAGCACGGCCATGCCGATCAATCCGGACAGGGCAAAATTGCCCGCCTCAATGTGCCAGAGCGTGTGGTTGGTTCCGACAATTGCCGCAATGACCAGTCCGCATAACGCTTCACCGGCGATCAGGCCGGACGCGGTGAGCACCCCGGCATTATCCACCCGTGCTTTTTGCGCGTCGTTGTAGCCCCGGCGATCCCTGAGCTTGTCGGTGAACCAGCGGATCACGCCGCCGACAAAGATGGCGAAGGTGGTTTCGAGCGGCAGATACATGCCGACGGAAAACAGCATCGGACTCTTGACCTCCACCATGATCATGGCGAACCCCATCAGGATGCCAACCACCACCAGAGGCCAGGGCATGTTGCCTCCGACGATGCCTTGCGCCAGCATCGCCATCAACCCGGCTTGCGGCGCCGGTAGTGCTGCACTGCCAAAGTGGTATGCCTTATCGAGGATCATCAAGGGAAGAAATAAAACCAGGGACGCGACCACGATGCCGAAGATGTCGCCCAGTTCCATCTTGGCAGGTGTTCCGCCGAGGATGTGTCCGACCTTCAGGTCCTGCAACATCTCGCCCGCTACCGCCGAGGATACGCAAACCACAGCAGCAACGCCCAGTACGGCGGCCACTCCCCCGGTGCCAGATACGCCAAGCGCCACCATCAGGAGCGCGGCCACGACGAGCGTGCACAGGGTGAGCCCGGAAACGGGGTTGTTGGAGGAGCCGATCATGCCCACCAGGTTGCCGGAAACCGCAGCAAAGAAGAACCCCAGGACGATCATCACGGCCGCCGCGACCACGGCGCCGGCAATCACCTTGTTATCGGTCAGGTTATGCGCGCCCGCAATAAAGAAGTAGTACAGTCCGATCATGGCCAGAAACACCACTCCAATGCCGAGAAAAACTACTTTGGCGCTCAGGTCGCGATCGGTGCGGTCGGTGGCTTGATGCGCTTCGGCGGACTTCTTTAGGTCGGAAAGCGCACGCTTCACCCCTGCCATCAACTGTTTCCGCATGCGAAATAGCGTGAAGCCGGCTCCGACCAGCATGCCTCCAACGGCGATAGGGCGCACGATCGAGTACCAGACGCTGAATGCGATTCCGCTCCAATAGGCGTCGGCACTCAGGTTCGGCGGCATGCCGGGAAGACTCGGGCCGAGAAAATAAATTAGCAGCGGAACCAGCAAGCCCCAGGCAAGAACACCACCGGCGAAGTTAAGCGCTGCCAAGCGCGGTCCGATAATGTAGCCAACGCCAAGATAGGCGGGACTGACCGCCGGCGAGGTGAATGTGCTCATGCCTCCGGTGGCCAGCATCGGCGAAGCGGTACTGCGCCCCAAACGCAGGCCGGTGGGCATTTTGGGAATATCAATGAGAAACTCTTTGGTGTACCAGAACAGATTGACCTGCGAGAGGAAGTACATGACCGCGCCGAACCCCATGTTGGCAAATAGGATCTTGGCTGCCTTCGAGCCCTGCTGTCCGGCCTTGTGGATTTCTGCTGCCGCCACGGATTCAGGGAAGGGAAGCTCAGGGTCTTCCACCATGACACGCCGCAACAACGTGACAAATAAGATGCCCAGCAAGCCACCAATCACCATCAGTGCCACCGACTGCCAGTACCTCTCCACCCCCAGACTCGGCCAGAGGCCTGCAAGGACAAATGCCGGGATGGTGAATACGGCACCCGCTGCCACGGATTCGCCGATCGCGCCCACGGTTCTGGCGATGTTCTCTTCGAGCAGAGATCCTTTCATCAAGCGCAGGATCGACATCCCGATGACCGCGGCGGGGTACGTCGCCGCAATCGTCATCCCGGCCTTCAACCCGAGATAGGCATTGGCTGCGCCGAGAATGCCGGTCATGATCATTCCCAGAAGGACCGCGCGGAAGGTGAATTCCCGCATCTCCATACTTTGCGGCACGTAAGGCTGATATTTCTTCTGCGCGGGTGGGAGCGTTGCTTGCGTGCTCATGAGACATCCTCCCGATAATAAGTAAAGCTTGGACGGCGCACCTTAACACGCAAACCGCGTGCTTTACAAGTGCAAGAACAATCACGCGTGCCCGGTCAATGCACGATCCCGAATCGGCGAGAGCGATGCCCATCGATCCGCGCCCGGAAAAATTCATGCTGGTCGATCGTGATTCCCGGTGAAGGGCTCGATTCCGCATGTAACGAATCGCTACGATCTCGGCCTAAACAGCCGCCTTAGCACTGCCGTAACGGCTGCTCCCACCCACTGGTACCCGCTTGCATCTTGATTGCGATTGCGCCTCGATTCTGCCGTGGCTATACTGGGGGTGAGTTCGCCCGGCCCGGAGCCTCCATCGCAGGTCGAGCGAGGGAGGGGTGTCTTCAGCAGTTGCAGTAACCCAACTCGGCTCACGGGTAGCAAGGTTCCACAGCCCTCCAGCTTTGGCGGCAATCGAGGTCGCGCCGGCGCGTCGAT
>DASPVG010000090.1:0-3734 GCA_035622455.1 Terriglobales bacterium | reverse complement strand
TTCGAGAGGCTGCTCGAGCACATCGAATCCCGCCACGTTTGCACTGCCCGAACTGGGCGGCAAAAAGCAGGTCAGCATGCGCATGGTAGTAGTCTTGCCCGCTCCGTTCGGGCCCAGGAAACCGACGATCTGGCCTTTCTGGACCTCGAAGGAGATTTGATCGACCGCAACGGTGCGGGCATACCTCTTGGTAAGATCCTTAACTGTAATCATAAGATTTTTGCTGCAGGAGTCGAGGCTATACAACCCACAAAAAACAATCCACCCTCTGAATTGGACTGATTGAAATTCTATGTTAAGAAGCTCTGCCTCAAGTTGTCAACGGCAAGTCAGTGGTTCAGAGGGCCTCGGCGAAGGAAAAGACGGCAACGAGCGCGGCCAAAGGATTCTTCCTGGTATAGTTAAGCCCAAAGTTCGAAGTCCGCGCATCCGCCCGCAAGTTCCAGGGAGAACCCATGAAGCGCCGCAAGCTTGGCCGTACTGGTCTTGAGGTCAGCGATATTGCCCACGGGTTATGGGGAATGGGGGACTGGACCGATTCCGACGATCGCCAGTCGCTCGAATCCCTGCAGCTTGCCGTCGATCTCGGCTGCAATTTCTTCGATTCAGCCTGGTCCTATGGAAATGGCAAGAGCGACAGCCTGCTCGGCGGAATCCTGTCGCACAATCCGAAACAGCGGTTGTACGCCGCCTCGAAAATTCCGCCTCTGAATGACAAGTGGCCGGCCACCTCCCAGGAGCGTTACCGCGATGTCTTCCCGCAAAATCACGTTTTCGACTATGCCACGCGCATCCGCAAAGCACTGCGTGTCGAAACCATCGATCTGCTGCAATTCCACGTCTGGGACGACAGCTGGACCAACGAACCCGAATTCTACGAGACGGTGGAGAGGCTCAAGGCAGCCGGCATGATCAGGTTTTTTGGCCTGAGCCTGAACCGCTGGGAGCCGGACAACGGCATCAAGGCCATCCGCACCGGGTTGGTCGACGTGGTACAAGTAATCTACAACATCTTCGATCAATCCCCGGAAGACCATTTATTTCCGGTTTGCCGCGAGTTGAATATCGGCGTCATCGCCCGCGTGCCGCTCGATGAAGGCAGTCTTGCCGGGAAGCTGACGGAGGCGACAAGGTTTCCGGCCAGTGACTGGCGGTCGCGCTATTTTGGTCCAGAGAACCTGACCGATACCGTTACCCGCGTAGACAAGCTAAAACCCTTGGTTCCTGCGGGCATGAGCCTGACGGAAATGGCGCTGCGTTTCATCCTCTCAAATCCTGTGGTCAGCACGACGATTGTGGGCATGAGAAAACCGGATCACGTGCGGGAAGATATTCGAGCCAGTGACCGCGGCGGCCTGGATTCCCAACTGCTCAGCCAGTTGCGGGCACATCGGTGGGACCGGATTCCAGGCCCGTGGTCAGACTAAAAAGAAGAATTGATGAAGGGGTGTTTATTGAATCTGAGATGGGGGCAGACCTTCTACGAGGTACTGGCAGCAGGCTTGCTCTGCTTTCTTCTCTCCGTCGTGGTAACGCTTAATTCTCCTTCGGTCGTGATGCGAGTGGCCTTCGAGATTCCTTCCGCCATCTTGATCCCAGCTTCCTGAGCAGGGACGGCTCCTTCAGCCGACATTGCCGAACTGGCAGCCAGGGTGAACAACAGAGCATCTTCCTGCTTGGCAAAGTAGAGCACGACCTGACTCGCTGCCATCTGTACCCACCTCCAGAGATGATCGCTGCTGAGATCATAGGCCGATTTCAAGGCAGCCAGAAGTTACCTTTCCTGGTGCCTCCGGACACGGAAGGTCAGGAGGCCCGGCGTCGATCAGTCTCGAATGAAAATCGGTTAGCCCGGGAGCGAGCAGCCCGGCTCAATGCTGGCCAGGGCAATTGCCGGGTGCTGGCCGACCGGCAAATCTGCCCTGAATCCAGGCAATCTGATCCCTGACCGACTCGCCGATGACATTGCCGGGGTCGGGATTGGCATACTTTTCGAGTTGGACTCGGTCTCCTTGTTTGCACATCCGGGCAATCACTTGCGCCGTACCGCTCTCTGGGGTTCCGGAATTGGCTTCGCTGGCGATGACCAGCAATGGTCCACGGGCCGGCTTTTCTCCGATTGTGTTGCGGCTAAGATATTGCTCTACAAAGCGGTTGTTTTGCCAGTTTGGCTTTAGCATTGCGGAGGTCGATTTCTGTTCCAGGCTGGGGTCGGCGCAGCCTTGCTCGAGCTTGGGATAAAGCGCCAGGGCGCTTTCCGTTAAGATCTCCCCCACTTCGAACTCGGGAAAAACCGTCTTGACTCCGTAGGCGAGGAACAGAGGCGAGTTGTAGGGGTTCCCCTGGGCACTCGGATCTGGCGGGTTGAGACCCGCAAGACCTCGAATGACGATGCCGCCGAGGTAGTGGCTGTCGACGATCGAGCCCAACTCTCCGATGCGGGCCACGGTCAATCCGCCGTCGCCATATCCCATCGCAATCCATTCGGAGCCGAGCTCGGGAACGGCGCGGCGGGCGGCTGGAATTGAGTAAATAACATCCCGAGCGTTCGATTCGATGTCGAGAAAGGCATTGCGGAAGTCCGTGCCTAACCCGGCGTAGTCGGTAGCCACCACTGCATACCCGAGACTTACGTACATCGACAGAAACGGACCATGCTCGAGGTTTCTCGCCAGCGACGGCGCACACTGCCGTGCCACGCCGTTCAGGTCATGCGCCCAGGCGATCACGGGCCAACCACTAAGCGGCGGTTTTTGTTCAGGATAGAGAACCACGCCGGAGGTTGCTACATCCTGCTCCGTGGCCGAACGCGAATGATAGAGGAATCGAACCGCCAGCACTCCCGAAGGCAGGGCATATTCCGCGAATTCCTCGGCCCGAATCAACTCACCCGGGTTTCCCCTGGGGAACGGCTTGGGCGTGGAGTAGAACTCCGTGAGGGGGAAGGTCCACCGGATCTGCGGCTTATCGGCTTTCGCGGGTTGCGAGGAGCTGACCTGAACTGCCCCGCCGCCCGCCAAGAACAACGACAATACCGCAGCCAGGAGCAGCATGATGGCTCGCCATTATATAGGTTGAGGCCTGGCGGAGGGCCTTGAACCGGGGCAGAACTCCTCGATCGTAGGACGAAGCAATCTGGTGCCTTCGTATTATTCCGTTCCACCGCGCTCTGCCCGAAGGCTCAGTGCAACATTTGCGGAATTGGACAGTCCGTTTTCAGCTGCGGACAGAGTGACTGCCAAATCTCCACAGAAAACCGCGGCTATCTGTCGATGCGGCTTGGGGTTAGCTGACGACCAGGTCCGGCTGCAAAATTGCTTCGACCGTGGGTCGGGAGGATGTCTTGCCATGGACGGCTTTCTGAAAGATGTCGCTCTAGGGCTGCGTAGCTTGCGCAATTCCCCGACCTTCAGCGTGGTTGCAGTGGTCACCCTCGCAATCGGAATCGGGGCGAATACGGCAATCTTCAGCCTGGCCGATCTGATAATTCGCCGGCCCGTGGCCCTGCCCGACATCGACCGTCTGGTTGTCGTTGGTGAACAACCTATCGGCAGCGAAGACTCGGGCATTTCCCCGGCAAACTATCAGGACCTTGCCTCGGCCAGCAAGAGCTTCGACGACCTGGCAGCCTATGAATATTGGAGCGCAAGCGCGAGTAACCGCGAAGAAGTGGAAGAAGTCCATGGCGTCAGGGTCACTCCGAACTTCTTCGCGACCGTTGGATTGAAAGCGGC
>DASPVG010000089.1:0-12527 GCA_035622455.1 Terriglobales bacterium | reverse complement strand
GTGTCTCTTGGGCGCCAGAAGCGCTCATAATTTGCTGCGTCCTTCTTCCTGATTTTCTTCGAAGTGCGGGAATCGCTCAATGACCGGAAGGATCATGTACCAGCGGAGCTAACCGGCTCAATTCCGGCAATCCCCGAGGGATAATTCCCCAAGCAAGGGGGCATTGCGCGAAAATACCTACAAGCAGCTGGGATTATGGGCGGTACCCGGACATTAAGACGGGCACGATACCTGGCAATCTGCGGGTTTTCCTGGTGCCTTTCCTGGGCCCAAGTGGCTTCTTCCCCGGGGTCCGTGCCGAATTCCGTGTTGCGGCTCGAGGTCACAGTCAGCGACGAAAACGGAGTGGCCGTTCCCTCTGCCCTGGTCCTGCTCACCAATCCCAAGCAGCCGAACCCTGAGCACGCGGAAACTGACTTCGCCGGGCATTGCAGCTTCAGCAAACTGCTCCCGGAAAACTATGAGCTTCGCGTCGAGAAGCCCGGTTTCTATCAGGCCGTTTTAAGTTCTCTCGATCCATCCACGACGTCGAGGATCGATGTCGTGCTCTCCCACCAGCAGGAGGTTCGCGAGACGGTCAACGTGGTAGAGTCCACCCCCACCATCAATCCCGCCCAGGTTTCGTCCAAAGAGCAACTTACGGGAATCGACATCATCAACCTCCCCTATGCCGCCACGCACGACTATCGAAACGTTCTGAACTTTATCCCGGGCGTCGTTGAGGATTCAGCCGGGCAGCCGCACGTCGCCGGTGCGGACACCCACCAGACCCTCACCTTGCTCGATGGCTTTAATGTGACCCAGCCGGCCAACGGTCTCCTGCTGATGCGTGTCAGCACGGATGCGTTTCGTTCGATTGCGGTCGAACCCAGCCGTGAGCCTGCCGAATATGGCAAGGGCTCTGGCGGCGTACTTGGGTTGAACACTGGAATTGGCGACGATCACTACCGCATCATCGCCACCAATTTCCTTCCTTCCGTCCAGAATAAGAAAGGCCTGGCCTTGGACCAATGGGTTCCGCGGATCACTTTCTCGGGCCCGATCGAGAAGGGGAAAGCCTGGTTTTTCGACGCGCTCGAGGGGGAATACGATAATCTCATTGTTCCTCAGCTTCCGAGCGCCGTGGACACGGATCATTACTGGCGCGCCGGCAACTTGGTGAAAGTTCAGACCAACCTCACTTCTCGCAACATCCTCACCGCGAGTTTTCTCTACAACTATTTGAACGACCAGTATTCCGGTATTTCGCTGTTTAGCCCCGCGCCGGCCAACCCCGAGGATGCCGAATCGGCTTACTTCGCCGCGGCCAAAGACCAGCACTACTTCCGAGGAGGCGAACTGCTGGAAGGAGGCTTCAATTTCGATGAGTACAACGTAGCCTTGACCCCGCACGGTGCCGCCCCCTACTACATAACGACACTTACGGCGGGAGGGAACTACTATCTGGAATCCCGCACTCATGCGCGCCGCTGGCAAGCTCTCTCGAACCTGTATCTCCCTCCTCGTCAGTGGCATGGGCGACACGACCTGAAAATAGGGTTCGACTTAGACCGCATTGACTATGAGGCACAGTTTTCACGGACTCCGATTTCGTTCTGGCCAGGCGAGAATGCGACCACGCCCAACGGCGCCTGCCCTGCCGATGCGAACGGGATTCCCACCGTGCCCTCACCGTGTGCACGATATTCGGTGTTTTCTGGGGGGAACTATTCGACCACTTACAATACCGAGGCCAGCGCCTATGTTCAGGACCAATGGGCGTTCACCGACCGCCTGCTGATCCAGCCGGGCGTGCGTCTTGATTGGGATCAGATCGTTCGCGATCCCTTGGTCTCGCCCCGGTTCGCTGGAACCTACGTGCTAGACAATTCCGGCAATACCAAGGTGTCCGCCGGAATCGGGATCGTGTATGACGCTACCCAGATTATCCTGATCGCCCGCCCCTACGCCGGGCAGCGGGCCGACTACTTTTTCAATACCGCAGGCGAACCAACCAACTTAAACGGGACCGTGATCGAACCGCCAACCCCGGTGCTCTCTACTTTTACGGTGGATCGAAACACGCTCCAAGCCCCACGCTTCCTCAACTGGAGTGTGGCTCTCGAGCGAAAGTTGCCCAAAGCCATTTTCCTCAAGGCCGAATACATCGGGCGGGGAGGTACGCAGGATTTCGTCTATAACACCTTAAACGGGTTGGCGGGCGGCAACTTTTTTCTCGAAAATACGCGCCAGGATCACTACCATTCGATTCAGCTGAGCCTGCACCACAACTTTGGCCGCTATTACCTGATCAGCGGCTCCTTCACTCGTTCGAGCACAACCTCGAACCAAGTGCTCGATTTCAGCGTGGACAGTCCATTTCTCAGCCCGCAAGCCGCTGGTCCATACGGTTGGGACACTCCCAACCGCTTTCTCTCGTGGGGTTTCCTTCCCTTCTTCAATCTTCCCATCGTTCATCACCTCGACCTGGCTTACTCGACCGAAGCCCGCACGGGATTTCCTTTTGACGTTTACAACAACCTTCAGGAACTGGTGGAGCCCCCCGGTTCGCGCCGCTTTCCCACCTATTTCACTTTGAACCTGCAGCTCGAAAAGCGCTTTCACCTGTTCGGCTACTACTGGGCGCTGCGCGGCGGCTTCGACAATGTTACGGATCGTTTGAATCCCATCTTTGTAAACGGCGACATCGACTCCCCCCAGTTCCTCACCTTCAGCGGTTACGGCCATCGCAGCTTTGACTCGCGGCTGCGCTTTCTGGGCCGAAAGTGACAGATCTCGAGGGCCTCGGCCGAACCAGGACGTACTAGCAATTTTCTGATCTGGAGCCAATCGCCTTAGAATGAATACTGTATCGCCGGGTCACCTGAATCCATCGACCGGCATCTATCATCTGTTGAGATCTGGAGGAAAACTAACTATGCCTTTTGAATTGCCCCCCCTACCTTACGACTATTCCGCTCTCGAACCGACCATTGATAGCCAAACCATGAAACTGCACCATGACATGCATCATGGGGCTTACGTCAAGAATTTGAATGCCGCACTTGAGAAATACGCGAACCTGCAGTCGAAAAAGGTCGAAGAATTACTGCGCGACTTGAGCGCCATCCCGGAAGACATTCGCACCGCCGTTCGCAACAATGGTGGCGGACATATGAACCACAGCATGTATTGGAAGATCATGAAGCCCAAAGGGGGAGGCGAGCCCACGGGCGACATCGCGCAAGTGATCAAGACCGCCTTCGGCAACTTCAAGGACTTTCAAACCAAATTTAACGATACCGGCGCCAAACAGTTTGGCAGCGGCTGGGTGTGGCTGGTCGGTAAGCCCGATGCATCGTTCCAGCTGATCAGCACCGCCAATCAGGACAACCCCATTTCCCAGGGTCTGTTTCCCATCATGGGGAACGACGTTTGGGAGCACGCCTACTATCTCAAATACAACAACCGCCGTCCCGAGTATCTGGCTGCGTGGTGGAATGTCGTGAACTGGGACGAGATCAACAACCGTCTGAAGATCTTCGCGGAGCATCGCGAACCGGCGCTTGCTCACCGCTAAGAAGAAAAGAATAAGAAGAATTCCTCATCGGTTGACGTTTTGGGCGCGAAGAATCTAGGAATCTGGATTTTCTGGCTCCATGGGTTCTTCGCCAGCCCCTAGGACGCTTTCCGCCACTCACTTGCGCTCCTAGCAGCATCGCTTCATGCCTGACGCAGTGATTCTCGGTGCGGGCGCTGCCGGTCTTGCTGCGGCAATCGAACTCGGCAGGGCGGGTGTCGCCACCACAATCCTAGAAGCCCGCAATCGCATCGGCGGCCGCATGTTCACCCAGTGGGACCGAACCACCAGAACCGCGGTGGAGCTGGGCGCCGAATTTGTTCACGGCCTGCCCGGGGAAATCTGGGATTACATTAGAGCCGATCGGGTGAACGTGCGAGAGGTTGCAGGCGATTTCTGGTCGGTGGAGAACCAGCAACTGTCCCCTTCCGAGTTCTTTTCTGATGTGGAAGGCATTCTCGACAAAATGGACGACCATGAAGCCGATGAGTCTTTCGCCCAGTTTCTTGAACGCCATTTTCCTCCCTCGGGACGCACGTCGAGGCTCGAAGCGGTAATCGATCGGGCGCGGAGTTACGTTTCCGGCTTTCATGCCGCCGATCCGGACCTGGTCAGCGTGCATTGGCTGGTGAAGTCCAGGCGAGCCGACCATGAGATCGCAGGCGATCGCGCTTTCCGAATGGAAAGCGGCTATCGTGCTCTGGCGCAGATTCTCCACCGGCAGGCAGTGGGTGCAGGAGTTTCGATCGAGTGCAATTCGGCGGCCGAACAGATCGAATGGAAGCGCGGTCGGGCTACGGTTCGCGTACGTAATCCGTCGGGAGCGGCTTCGATCGAAGCCCCGTCGGTTCTGGTTTCGGTGCCACTGGGCGTGCTGAAAGCTGGCAGCATTCGATTCTCTCCCGAGCTGCCGGCGGCAAAACAGAAAGCGATCGATGGCCTGATGATGGGGAAAGTGATTCGCGTAACACTGAGCTTTCGGCAGCGCTTCTGGGACAGTTTGCGCCCTCCTGACCATCCGTCGAGAACCCTCGAGGCCATGAGTTTTCTTTTTTCCCAGGACGATTTCTTTCCAACCTGGTGGACTCAAATGCCCAACAAGGTCCCGCTTCTCACCGGTTGGTCGCCGGCTCACTGCGCGGAACGGGTCTCCGGCCAGGGCACTCCATTCACAGTTCATCGCAGCCTCGAGACTCTCAGCCGGTTGCTGCGGGTCAGCCGGGTGGAACTCGAGACCCTCCTGGCAGATGCTTATGTCCATGACTGGCAAGCCGACCCATTCTCTGGCGGAGCCTACAGCTATGCTCGCGTGGGTCAAGACCTGGCACAGGAGGAACTGGCAGCGCCGGTCGAGAAAACGTTGTTCTTCGCCGGCGAAGCGGCCGACATCTCCGGACACAATGGAACGGTCCATGGTGCCATTCGGAGCGGCAGGCGAGCTGCCGCTCAGCTGTTGAGCGCTCGAGCCTGATCAGAGCAAGCCGCGCTCAATCGGGCACGGGGAAGCTCAATCGGGAAACTGGAACGGAATTGTTGGTTTCCTGTGCTGTGGTTGTGGAAATACCTTGCGCAAGTCTGTGAGTGCTTTCGCCTGGACACCGGAGAGCTTTGCAACTGCTAGGTAGAATGCTTTCTCCGGGTCTCCCCCGTCGCAAGTTTATTCATCGCGTGTTTCCTGCGATTCGGTTCAACCATTTTCCTCATTGCACCAAAAATTTGGAATTGACCCCCTACCTCGTCAAGAGTAGATTCTCTTCACCTTTACTTAACTTTACTGAAACCTTTGACTTAAGAGAAACTCAGCCAGCAGCGATCCTATCTGTGATCTTGCGCACAAGGAGCGATGGCCGAGAAGTTTTGAACTTCAACAACCAGAGACCTCCTCCTTAGCCTAGGGGTGAACGCACGTGAGGACTACTGAGTGGAAGACCTATCGCACGCGTTTCCTGATCAAGGCCAGGCAACTCACTGAGCCCCTGGTATTCGTGGATGTACTCGGGCGCGAACATCGCGGCAGTCCGGGAGACTATCTGATCGAATCCTCCGATGGCTGCCGCAGTATTCAGCGGCGCGCAATCTTCGAAGACATCTACGTACCGTTAGGCCCGGCCAACCAGACGGAGGGGTCCGGTTTGCCAGCCGCACCCGCTCTCGCCAGTTCGCCTAGACATCGCATCTCAGCCCGCCAAGGAACTGCCCTGTGAACCCTTGGCGACCAAACTTCGACCCGGGCGAGATAAGTTGACATTCAACTCTTCCTAGGCCGTCGCCCCGAACCGAAAGCCCTCTCTCGGAGCTGTTGCTGTTCGAGAGAAGGCTTGTTCGGCGCCTGCCACGCGCTCGGAAGGCGACTTCCGGGTGGCCTTCCGGCGCAAATGGACGCGGGGTTTTCGTGTCGAAAGACCCTATAGGGCAAGCAGGCGGCTGCGCTCGGTGTTCGACCGCCGGGCGGGAAAGCTGGGTGCTTGGGCCAGATGTGCGAAGTTGTGCGGTTGATATACAATATATAGAGATTTGTTCTTGACAGCCGCAACCTGCAGGAGTACTGTTGCGATCCCATAGGCTCATAACAGGTCCGTGGGAGAGGATAAGGTGAATCGAGCAAGGTTGACCGGAGTGTCAATCTTTGGCCGAGGTGACCAGGCCTTATCCGCCCGCGGGCTAAGTCCTCAAGGCCGGTTTCGCAAACGGAAGGCGAGGCTCGGACCTGAGCTAGTGCGGTGGCCGTTCCACGGTTCCGGGTTATCCGGACTCCCCCCGTGCGAGCGACTAAAGTCTTGATAATCCATGGCGGAGGAAGGCTGGCACTCTGGCGATCGGGCCTGTCGGAGTTCTGATCAAACGAGCAACTGACTTGTCCGCCGCGGGGATTGTAAGTCTCTTGGCAAGGTTGTGGCTGGAACAGGCGGAGTCCCGCTCACCGCTAAAGCGATGTCATCGAGCGTGCCGGGACGGCGCGGCGCGGAGACTCCACAGGAGAAGACAAAATGTCGGAAGTCACTGAGAAAAAAGCCCCCCAAACCGCCGAGACCGGTGTTCGTCCGGCCTCGGTTCCGAGCAAGAAGGCCCCTGGGCTGAGCTTTCGGCGCTTTTTTACCAAGCCCGGCGTTTCGCCTTATGACGACATCGAATGGGAGCGCCGCACGGCTCAGATCACCGATGCCCACGGCAATTTGATCTTCGAGCAGAAAGAGGTGGAGGTTCCCAAGGATTGGTCGATGACCGCGACCAACATCGTCGCCAGCAAATATCTGCACGGCACGCTCCATACGAGTGCGCGTGAAACCGGGGTTCGCCAACTGGTCAGCCGGGTGGCAGAAACCATTCGCGACTGGGGACTCGCTCAGGGCTACTTTAAGACTCCCGAGGACGGCGCCATCTGGCATGACGAACTGGCCCATATGCTTCTCCGTCAGTATGGTGCTTTCAACTCGCCGGTGTGGTTTAACGTAGGTTGCGATCGCATCGAGCCCAACTCGGATGCTCAGAACTGGCACTGGAATGCCGCTCAGGGAAGAGTTGAGTTTGGGATGACGGGCTACGAGAAGCCGCAGTGCTCCGCCTGTTTCATTAACTCGGTGAAAGACTCTCTCGATTCGATTCTTACCCTGGCCAAGACCGAGGGCATGTTATTCAAGTGGGGGTCGGGCACGGGGACGAATTTATCCACCCTGCGTTCCTCCACCGAAACTCTCAGCGGCGGCGGCATCGCCAGCGGTCCGCTCAGCTTCATGAAGGGCTTCGATGCCTTCGCCGGCGTGATCAAGTCGGGCGGCAAGACCCGCCGCGCGGCCAAGATGGTGATCCTGAATATCGACCATCCGGACATCGTTGATTTCATCGAGTGCAAGTCCAAAGAGGAGGCCAAAGCCCATGCTCTGGTCGCGATGGGCTATGACGGTTCGCATCCCGACTCTGCCGCGTACAGCTCCATTTTCTTCCAAAACGCCAACAACTCTGTGCGTGTGAGCGATGATTTCATGCGCGCCGTGCTGCGCGATGCCGATTTCGCGACCCGCGCGATCAAAGACGGCCGCCCCATGCATACCTACAAAGCCAAGGAGCTGCTCTACAAGATTTCGGACGCCACCTGGCGCTGCGGCGATCCGGGCATGCAGTTTGACACCACCATTAATCGCTGGCACACCTCGAAGAACACGGCGCGCATCAACGCCTCTAATCCCTGCAGTGAATATGTGTTCTTAGATGACTCGGCCTGTAACCTGGCCAGCCTCAACCTGCTGAAGTTCGCTCCCAACGGGAGTTTTGATGTCGATGCCTATCGCCACGCGGTTGACGTCATGATCACCGCCCAGGAAATTCTGGTGGACAACGCCGGTTACCCCACCGAGATGATCGTGCGCAATTCCCACGACTACCGTCCCCTCGGCTTGGGCTACGCCAATCTCGGCGCATTATTGATGGCCGCCGGGCTTCCCTACGACTCCGACGCCGGACGTGACTACGCCGCCTGTCTTACGGCCATCATGTGCGGAGAAGCCTACTTGCAGTCCTCAAAAATTGCCGAACTCTGTCCGCCTCTGATTCCCGCGAACGAAGCGAGCCAGAGAGGGGAGGATTCCGGCACCATGCCTGGCGGCGCCGCCGTCGGTTGGTATATCAATCGCGAACCGTTTCTCGATGTCATCCGCATGCATCGCGCATCGGTCAATAACATCAACAAGACCAACATTCCTGCTTCGCTCTACGAGGCTTCTAAAGCCTGCTGGGACGATGCCCTGGCCCACGGGGAGAAATTCGGCTACCGCAACTCCCAAGTCACCGTGCTTGCCCCTACCGGCACCATCGGCTTCATGATGGACTGCGACACCACGGGCGTGGAGCCCGATCTCGCACTGGTGAAGTACAAGAAGCTGGTTGGCGGCGGAATGATCAAGATCGTGAACAACACGGTGCCCACGGCTTTGTTCAAGCTGGGATACTCGCATGAGGAAACCGACAAGATCGTCAGCTACATCGACGCCACGGGAACGATCGAAGGAGCGCCGCAGATCCGCGAGGAGCATTTGGCGGTGTTTGATTGCTCGTTCAAGCCGGCCAAGGGAACTCGTTCGATCCACCACATGGGCCACCTCAAGATGATGGCGGCGGTACAACCGTTCATTTCGGGTGCGATCTCCAAAACCGTCAATTTACCCGAATCGGCGTCGATCGAAGACATCGTGGAAGCCTACATCGAGGCCTGGAAGCTGGGACTAAAAGCGGTGGCCATCTATCGCGACGGCTGCAAGAAGTCACAGCCACTGAGCGCAGCTGGAACCAAGACAGCGGCTGCTCCAGGCGAGGAAACCCGTTCTCCACAAGTCGCAGCCGAGCCGGAGAATTTCAACGCACCGCCTCGTGCCGTGCGCCACAAGCTGCCGGAAGAGCGCATGTCGGTGACCCACAAATTCAATGTGGGCGGACATGAAGGCTACATCACCGTGGGCCTCTACCCGAGCGGCGACCCCGGGGAAATTTTCATCACCATGGCCAAGGAGGGCTCGACGGTCAGCGGTCTGATGGACAGCTTTGCCTGCGGCGTATCCATTGCTTTGCAGCACGGTGTGCCGCTCAAGCTGTTGTGCGAGAAATTTGCCCACACTCGCTTTGAACCGAGCGGCTGGTCGAACAATCCGGAGATCGGTTTTGCCAAGTCGATCATGGATTACATCTTCCGCTGGCTGCATATGCGCTTTTTGACCGGCCAGCAGCAGCTGCTGTTTGAGAATTTGCGGCCGAAGCCGTCCGCCGTGAGCCAGCCAGCCGAAATGGGGGACCTCAGCAATGCCGGTCCCCGACCGACACCCGGGTCGCTGCACGCGGCCGACGCGCTGGCGGGAGTTGTGGACATGGGGGACGCGCCGACCTGCAGCTTCTGTGGCTCGATCATGACCAGAAACGGAAGCTGCTATCGCTGCATGAGCTGCGGCAGTACCAGCGGCTGCTCCTAGCCCAGGGATCCTTGACGGTCGCCCGAGGCCGAAACGCACCCAGGCTCATGGAGTCTTATGCACGAGACTTCATGAGCCTGGGCGCATCGCTCCCGACCCTACGGCCAGCACGAATTGCCCGTCGCTCCTATCCTTGCCTACTACTTCGATCGTTTGACCGCGATGGCCATGATCTCGAAGTGTGCGCCGCGCAAGAGCGGGCCGCTGCCGAGGAAGGCTCGCGCGGGATAGGCATCATGGAAGTAGGTGCGATACACAGTGTTGAAACTGTCGTACAGGGTCAGGTCCGAGCAGAAGACTTGTACGGAAACCACCTCGTCCATGCTCATGCCTGCATTTTCCACAACCTCCTGGATTGCATCCATCGCCCGCTTGACTTCGTCCTGGGTGCCGGCGGGAGGCTTGCCGGTAGCTGGGTCCAGGCCCAGATGGCCGGCGACATACAGCGTGTTCCCCACCAGGACGGCGTCGCTGAAGGGCAGTTTTAACTCCGCCGTGCTCTTGAGCACGATGTGTTTTCGGTCGGAATCATCGGCCAGGGAAGCAATCGCGACCAGCAGGAGAAAAAAAACGGCAGCGCAGCGTTTCATGATCATCCTCGCTTAGAATTTTGATTCGCATCGAGCGTACCAGTTTCGCTCGTTTGTGTGCCAGAGACGGGAGGAGCTTCCACCAAAGAAAGCGATATCCTGTTGCTGCTCGTATCGTACTGGCAATCTTGCACCATGTGGGAGGAAATGACGATGAAGAAGGCAGGCGTGCTCGGTTGGATCATTCTGGTGGCAGTTTGGCAGATGGGGCTCGAAGCCCAGGAGATGGGGAAAAAACCAACCCCTCCCAAGGCTGCGCCGAGCCCATCCGAAGCTGTTCTCGAGCAATGGAACGACATTGGACGGAAGCTGATCGCCATGGCGGAAGACTTTCCCGAAGATCGGTACGACTTCAAGCCCGTTCCCAGCGTGCGCAGCTTTGCTGAGCGGCTGATTCACGCCGCTCACGCCAATTATTTCTTCACCAACCTGGTGCTGGGCGAGAAAGCACCGCCCATGGATGATCCAAAGCGGGACCAATTCAAAACCAAGTCCGATGTGGTCGCCTTCGTCAAGAAGTCGTTTGCCGATGGGGCGCAAGCGATCAAGACGAAAGGAGATCAAGGAATGTCGGACCTGGTAGTCGACCCATTCGCGAATGAGCAGAGCCGGATCAGCGACTTCGCCTATGGTTTTGTCGAGCATTCGGGGGAGATTTATGGCCAGCTAACCGTCTACTACCGAGCCGCCGGGTTGGTGCCGCCGGAATCGCGTCCCAAGAAATGAGACTCCGCGGTGGGGCCTGGTATCCTCGAGCAGTGATGCCGGAGGAGAAACTGCGGGTTACGCCAGGTCTGTGTGGGGATTGCCGACATGCCCGCCGGATCGAATCCGATCGGAAATCGGTTTTTGTGCGATGCGAGCTGGCACTGAGCGACAGCCGCTTCGCCAAATACCCGCGCCTGCCGGTCACGCGTTGTGCCGGCTATGAGAGGAAAGTATCGAGCGGCTAGGGTAGCCCACTAGGATTTAGCGATGTGGATCGACCCGTCGCCGGTGTGAACCGAGAGCAAATTTCCTCCGCCATTGATCTTTCCGTGAACGTTGCTTTGGCGAAGAGGTCCTTCGACGGTTACAGGCACATCGAGCGTAATGTGGCCGTCCGAGGTATGAAGGTCGACGTCAGCGGCAAAGCTGTCTGGGAGCTGCAAGGTCACGTTGCCGTCCCCGGTGTGCAGGTTCCAATTCGAGACAATACTCGAACCCGGCAGGACCTGCGCCTCGATGCGGCCGTCGCCGGTTTTGAGGTCTAACCCGTCAAATCGTCCCTGGGTGCGGATGTGGCCGTCTCCGGTGCGCGCCCACAAGAGTCCATCCACGGAGTCAATGTCCTGAGAGCCATCTCCGCTCTCGAGTTCCATGGTCCCTTTGAAGTTTGCCAGTCGAATGGCACCATCCCCAGTGTGCAAATGCAGTCGGCCCTCCCGTGGCATATGGATGTCGACATCGACTTTATAGGAACCAAGCTGGATGGTCAGGGGAAAATAATGTCGGTGGGGGTAACGCAGCTCAAGCTCAATCCTGTCATCCGCCTGGTTTTCGTAAATCTTGATCCCGCCTTCGCCAATCTTGTAGTGGTTGGAAGTAACGTGAATCGCAATGGTTGGCTGGTCCCAAGTGTCCACGTGAAGGTTGGCGTCGGAGGAATCGACGCGCAGGTCAGGCTGGCCGCTGACGTTGTAGGTCTTCGACCACTCCTCGGAGTTGGCTAAGGGGGCAAGGACGAGAAACGACATTACGAAAGCCCATCGAAGATGGTGCATACGCAGCCCTCGAACCGGTGGCGACAGAGACCAACCCGGCTGGATCGTGATACGCAAGCCGGGGAGTTTTCGTTCCCTATCGCTATGCCGCCCCTTTGGTTATCGCCAGGATAGCATCGGCCGCTCTGAACCTTAGACCCCGACAAAGGCAAGCCCACCGAGCTACGCGAGGAATTGTCGGTGCTCGTGGCATCCAAGTCGGTAGTGGGTCATCGACCCACTACCCACCAGCGGGCGGCTGGCCTTCGGAGAACCCAGTAGAGTTTAATGCCGCAACGAAAATGAAAGCTGGCAAACGTGATCGGGCAAGATGCGTTGATGAGAGTCCACACCATCGCTTGCGCCCTCAGCGGAGTTGGGAACGTCCAAGCAGCGTAAAGTGCCCAAAGGCCTGCAACTAGAAAGCCAGTGCCCAGACAACAAGTCTGCCTTTCATAGGGCCGCTCCTGCTAGCAGGCATTCCCTATTCTTTCACCAATTCATCAGCCTCGTACAGACTGAAGCGCATAACTCGGAAGGATTTGCTCAAAGCTGTCAACTACACATGATCCAGTCGACTCGCAACGAGTTCGAATCATTCACCCCTTCCATCCTCTTTGTGGTCAGTCTTTTCGTTTTGTGGTTTCCAAGAAACTCTGGGGCGAGGATCGAGTAACGATTC
>DASPVG010000088.1:0-16744 GCA_035622455.1 Terriglobales bacterium | reverse complement strand
ATGACTTCCCCGCGACGATTCATGCAGAAATCGATGTCGATATCGGGCATCGAAATGCGCTCCGGGTTGAGGAAGCGTTCAAACAGCAACTCGTGTTGCAGGGGATCGAGATCGGTGATGCCGAGCGCGTAGGAGACGAGCGAGCCCGCCGCCGAGCCCCGGCCCGGACCGACCGGAATGTTGGCGTCGCGGGCGTAGCGAATAAAGTCCCACACAATCAGGAAGTAGCCGGAAAACTGCATCTGCTGGATGATCGCGAGCTCGCGCGCCAGCCGCTGCTCGTAATCGGCAAGGTTATGCTTCAGTCGGCCTTGCCGCTCCAGGCTGCGCAGGGATTCCAAGCGCCGTGCGAACCCCTCTCGCGCCACATGCTCGAAGTAACTGTCCAGGGTATATCCCGGGGGAACATCAAAGTGGGGGAAAGGATCGATGACCTTTTCCAGGCGCAGATTGCAGCGCTCGGCAATGGCCAGGGTGCGGGAGAGTACCTCCGGCGTGTGCTCGAACACCCGGTACATCTCCTCATGACTCTTGACATAGAAACCGGTGCTCTCGAATTTCAGCCGGTTCCGGTCCTCGATCGATTTGCCCGTCTGGATGCAAACCAGCACATCGTGGGCATATGCATCCTCTTCGCAGAGATAGTGGCTGTCGTTGGTAGCGACCAGCGGAAGGCCCAGTTCCTTTTCCAGTTGGAACAGCTGGGGATGAATGCGCCGCTCCTTCTCGAGGCCCTGATCCTGAATCTCGAGAAAGAAATTCTTCTCCCCAAAAATATCGCGGTACCGAGCGGCTGCCTCACGAGCAGCCTGGTAATGACCCTCGACGAGCTGTTCTGCGACCTCTCCCTTCAGACAGCCGGAGAGCCCAATCAGGCCCTTGGCGTGCTCGGCCAGAAACTTCTTGCTCACCCGCGGCTTGTAATAGAAGCCGTGCAACGAGGCTTCGGAGGTGATCTTGACCAGGTTGCGATAGCCCTCTTCGTTCTCCGCCAGCACGAGCAGATGGTTGTAAGTGTCTCCTTCGGGCGGCGTACGCTCGATGTTGTGATCCTCTTTTTTGGAAATGTACAGTTCGCAGCCGAGGATCGGCTTGATGCCGTGCTTGTGGGCGGCATTGACAAAATGGACCGCCCCAAAAATGTTGCCGTGATCGGTCATGGCAACCGCCGGCATGCCTAGTTCACGCACGCGATGACAGAGTTTTTCCACATCGCAGGCGCCATCGAGCATGGAGTAATCCGTATGGAGGTGCAGGTGAACGAATTGGGACATGATCCTGTTTGCTTCTACGGCGTCATTTTAAGCGGAAGCGGGCGAAGCGTGCGCCTCCGGATATCCACAGATTGTGGGAATGCAAGGACGAGCAGCCTGCCACCGGCTTCGGGAGAACTAGCGGGGAATCTTAAACTCCACACCGTTATCTTCGTTCGCCTTCTTGGTGGCAATCAGATCGAGCTGGGAGAGAGGAATTTTCTTGGACCTCCCTGAAGTCAAAACCCAGAGCGATTGCCCCATGATGGCGTAGTTCTTCACTTCCTCAGTGTGCTGATCACGAAAGATGAGCTCGGTGGGTTCCGATTCTGCCTCTGAGGGTGGGGCCGGGGAGGATGCTCGTGCCTCCCGCAGCCCGGCTACTTCTTCACGCAATCGATCGATCTCGGCTTGCTGCTCTTGTTCGCGTCCCGTCTCGGCGCCGGAATCCGACGGGGAATAGTTTGGCGCAGGGTAAGAGCTGTTGTCATACCACCCCGGGCCTCCATACCACCACCCGGCGTATGGATACCAGCCAACCGCCCACCATCGATTGAAGCACGGACGCCCGAAGCAGGTGTTAGGAAAGGGCCTAGTCACGATGCGGACCCCCCAGCGGCTGTTCGTCGCCGGCATTCGCATCCCTGGCCCATGGGGAAGCCCAGCCGAGTGCGGGAAGCCTCCCATGCCACCGCGGGGCGCCATGCTGGGGTGTCCTCCCAGTCCTGCGGAGGACCCGCCGCGACGTTGTCCCCACCCGAGGGGCGAGAGCAAAGCCGCGCCTAAAGCCGCCACCAACAGCCAGCGCCGCATACCTTGCGTATTATAACTCCATGGCATGCCCACCCTCCGCCGTTTTGCCGACCATTTCAGGCTTTCTGGGTGCCCCTGGCCTTCTTTCCCGCTGCTTTTGCTACCTTCTTGGGCTTGATCGGTTTCTGGGCCTTGGGATGAGTCGGTTTCTTAACCCCAGCTGCGGATTCCCCCTGGGGCGAGCTGGGCTCGACGCCGGTGGCAGACGCTGCAGCTTTGGCTGGTTTCTTGGCCCCCGCAGCGCTCGGGGGGGCGGTCGGAGTCACAGCCGCGGCCTTCCCCGCCCGTTTTCGCTTGGAAGGAGGGGGCGGCGGTGGTGGCGGAGGCGGTGCCAGAGGCTTCAGGAATTTCAGAATCTCGGTCCGCGAGCGCAGCTTTCCGTCCAGCAAGAGCAAGAAAACTTCATGCGCAATCTTGGGATATTCCGGAAGCTGGGGGGTGATGTGGAGCTCGGTCATCTCCGGCAAAGGAATCTTCTGCTGCACTTGCCGCCACTTGGTGAAAAAGTTCTTAATCTTTTGTGCCACTGCCTGCTGACGGGCGGTTACGGCGAGAAACAGGGTCATCTCCGGGCGTGCTTCTGAGAGCAGTTTCCAGGTACGTGAGGGTGTGGCAGCCTCTTTGCCCGTCAAGCGCTTGGCAAGATCCTTGGCGTTATCCCCCAGGTCTTTCCATGCGGCTACCAAGTCCTTGCGCGGAATCAGCTTGCGCATGTCGGCGATGTCTTTCTCGCCCAGGCGCGCGGTCAAGAAGTGCATGACCGCCGGCGCCGGATCCGGCGTGTACCCCAACTCATTCATCTGCTGCCGCGTCTTGAGCAGCTGCGCCAGTCCCGTCGAATCCACCTTGGCCGTAGTCCAATGCGGATCGAGCACCTTCAGCCAGCCTTCTTTCTCGAGGGCGCGCAGAATGTGCAAAGGATCCTCTTCGTAGGCGATCTGCTCGATTTCCTGCCCGATGGCTCGGCTGCTGATGTACTCAATGTAATTATTCTCTTTTGCCGAGTCGTATCTGGACTGGGTCCGCTCCTCGAGCGGCCAATGAAATCGCGCGGCAAAGCGCGCAGCGCGAATCAGCCGCGAGGGATCTTCGACGAATGCGTAGTTGTGCAGGACACGCAGCAGCTTGGACTCAATGTCGGCGGCACCATTGAACGGATCGAGCAACAGACCGCGGGAGCCGGGGTTTAACGACAACGCCATGGAATTGACCGTGAAGTCCCGGCGACGCAGATCTTCAATGATCGTGGCCGGAGCCGTGACCGGCGGTTTGCCGGTTTTCTCATAGCGCTCGGTGCGAGCCGCACTGATCTCGGCCCGCACGTTGCCGTAGAGCACCAGGTACAGGGTCTTGAGCTCGTCGTCGGTTGCTGAAACCACGGCGCCCGCCCGCTCCAGATCCTTCTCCAGTTTGAGCGGGTTACCTTGCACCGTGAAGTCGAGATCGCGGATGGTAAATCCACTGATGATGTCGCGCACCGCGCCGCCGGTCAGATAAATGTTCATACCCGCGTTGCGCGCGATCTCTTGGATCAAACTGACGCCCCGTTGCTGATCGGGAGTCAGCCTGATTTCCATGGTGTAGATGTAATCCGCCATGCCTTCGTCAGAGTTGGGCCGTGAGCTGCCTGCACCCTGCAGGGTTGGAGATTTCCACAGGGAATCTCCGAGGTCGTGCACCCGCTTGGACGTCGTCCCCGTAAACTATTCGATTAGATAGACTTATACGGATTGGGATCGGTCTCGGCAAAGTACAGAAAATATCACAAGGTTAACAATTTGGCTACTGAGAATCGATGACTCGTTATATTCCAGGCAAAAGTGTGAGAATCTGATGGA
The DNA here is from genome assembly GCA_035622455.1 of Terriglobales bacterium. Classification (GTDB taxonomy): domain Bacteria; phylum Acidobacteriota; class Terriglobia; order Terriglobales; family Acidobacteriaceae; genus JAFAGX01. The sequence goes on along the minus strand of DASPVG010000088.1, from coordinate 12,840 downwards.
GGAAAAGCGAGCAACGCCGCCCTTCAAGCGGCTTTCGGCCGCACATGCCCTCGACTCACAAGAAGGTAGTGGTTCGTAAGCTGGACCGCGATTCACTCAACGGCTATCTTGCCTCGGCCGACTTTGTTCGCGAAGGCAAGCTGCAACTGCTGAATACCTCGGGCAATGTGGTCTCGATCGAACTAGGGCTCATCAAGGTGGTTCATTTCGTGCGCGAATTTAGCGAGGTGGATTTACCCGCTCGCAAAACCTTCACCACCCGCCCGCGTACCGAAGGGCTGTGGGTGCGATTGAAGTTCAAAGACAACGAAATTCTCGAAGGCTTGATGGCGAACGACCTTTCCGCCAACCGCCCGGAAGGGTTTTTGATTAATCCTCCCGATCTGCGCTCTAACATTCAACGCATGTTCGTGCCACGAAACGCGCTCGAGTCCCTGACGGTTCTGGCCGTGATTGGCTCGGCCGGTCGTCGCCGCCGCGGCCTCCTGCTCGATGCCCGCCAGGTGCCGATGTTCGAGGAATGAACGCCGCAGGGTCCGTCTTCCTACTCCCCTCCAACTCACCTGGGGAATTCCGCCGGGACGCCTTCGTCAGCCAACCTGCTCCTAGGCAGCGCGACTGCCGATGGGACGATAGCCGGACTCCCCCGCCTTCTTCATGGCCGACAACGCCTCCTGCTGGGTAAGCAATGGGGTCGTTCGTAGGCCCTTGCAAGCCCCCCCGGCGGCGAATGCGATCGCGATGGCAGCGGCGCTGACATTGTCTGGCATTTCGGTAATCGCCACGATGTCGTATTCTCCGAATGCGAACCAGCCCTCGATCAGTTTCCCGCCCAGCTTCTCGATCGGCGCCCGCACCGCCGCCAGACGGTCTTGCGGCTTCGCGATCAGAGCTCGCCAAGCCTCGCTGGTGTAGCTGACTTGATGCAAATAAATTGGCATATGGCCTCCCTAGAAGTTGCCTCTGAACCGAGGGCGCATCATCCCACCGATGTTGAGACAAGTCAAGCAGATCCGGAGAAATCTTGCGGATGAATTTCAGCCAACGCGCTATTTTGCAATTCGCGCTCCCGGGGGCAACGCAATTGAGGTTGTCGAGGAATCCTGAGCTTTATCCTTCCCGCTAAATCGGCGCCAGGCGCTTTCATCTAAAATTGGGCCCTGCATCACTGTTGGCAGTTCTATCGACGGCGAGGCAGGAGTTCGCCTTATAGTCGGTTGTCGAGGAAACGAGAACATGAGACTTCGAGAGATCGCTTCGGCTTTGGGCGCGCGTCTGGAGAATGGCTCGCCTGAAACCATCGTCACCGGCGTTGCTGGTATTGAACATGCGAGTCCGGGCCAAGTCACCTTTTTGGCCAATCGCAGGTACGCCGCCGCCGCGAGGAAAACCCAGGCCTCGGCCATCATCCTCTCCGAGGACTTCCCGGCCGTGTCTACGGCCATGCTGCGCACCCCGGAGCCTTATTGGGCGTTCGCCCGCTGCGTTGAGCTGTTTTATGAGGCGCCACGCTACCCGCCCGGAGTGCACCCCACCGCCGTCATTCACCCTTCTGCCAAAATCGGAGCCAACCCGCATATCGGGCCCTATGTGGTGATCGATGAAGGAGTGGAAATCGGGAAGCATGCGGTGTTGCTGGCACATGTCGTCATTTATCGCGATGTCAAGATCGGGGATCACTTCTTTGCCCACGCGCATGCAGCGGTCCGCGAGCATTGCCGTTTGGGCAACCATGTAACCTTGCAGAACGGCGCTATTATCGGCAGCGACGGCTTCGGTTTCGCCAAAGATAAGGCTGGACACTGGTACAAAATTCTCCAGTCCGGGCCCGCCGTCCTCGAAGATGACGTGGAAGTGCAGGCCAACGCCTGCGTGGACCGCGCCAGCGTCGGCGAGACCCACATCGCTCGCGGTTCGAAGATCGACAACCTGGTGCAAGTCGGACATGGATCGAGCGTCGGCGAAGATAGCTTGCTTTGCGCCCAGGTTGGACTGGCGGGCTCGACCGCAGTGGGAGATCGTGTCATTCTTGCCGGACAAGTTGGTGTGGCAGGTCACTGCAAGGTTGGAAACGGCGCTATGGCAACGGCGCAGAGCGGAATTCCGAGCGATGTCCCTGCCGGCCAGATCGTCAGCGGCTATCCGGCCATCGAAAACAAGCTGTGGCTGAAGTGCGCCGCGATCTTTGCTCGGCTGCCAGAAATTGCCAAAGCCGTCAGGGCTGGAAAAGACTAAGGGCTGGAAATCGAAACTCCATCGCTCTGTTTCCGGCAGTCGGGTTTCAACCGCAGCTCTCGGCCCCCGCCTTGGTCTCAGCGGTTTGTTGCAATTCCCGGGGCAGTCCGCTATCGATGACGCGCCGCACCTTTTCCATCAGGCACTCTCGACTCTCAAAATTCGCGGGCTCGATAGGATCATGAAAAATCACCCTCACCCAGCCTGGCTTGATTCGGAAACGCCGCTTGGGCATGACCGAATGCGTGCCCGCGATGGTGATGGGAACTACCGGCGCTCCCGACTCCATGGCTAAATAAAAAGGGCCCTTCTTGAAGGGCAGTAATTTGCCATCGAAGGACCGCTTGCCTTCGACAAAGATAGTCATACTGATGCCTTGGCGGACGACCTTGGTCGCGACCTGGACGGCGGCAATTCCTGCCTCGCGATCTCCCCGATTGACCGGCACCAAGGCTCCCATTCTCATGACCGTGCCCAGCAGCGGGTAGCGAAACAGCTCCCTCTTGGCCATCACCGAGGTGCGCTGCGGAATCAGTGGCAGAAGCAACGGGGGATCAATGTTCGAGGCATGGTTGGACATGAAGATATAGGTTCGAGCCGGATCAATCTTTTCCATGCCGATGGTCTCAACCCGGACGCCCGCCAGCCGGATGCCGGTCAACGCGCCCCACATGCAGGTGTGATAAAGGGCGCGGACATCTCCGGTGACGAGCGTCCAGGGAAGCAATACGAGCGCTGCGACGGGCAGGGTGATTCCCCAGAAGGCCAGCATCATCACAGTGCGGATCACGGATGAGCCTCGGGGAGAGGCAAGGGTTCGCCCAGCAGCCAGGCGGCACGACAGGCTTTCTCCGCCTCGGAGAGGTTGCCCGAGTCCCGCAGTTCAAAATCAACCTGCTCTCTCCATCCCGGCTTCCAATGGAATTCCCGCTCACCCGTCCGTCCGCTCACCCGAAGCCTCAGGGTCTCACCCGGCTTAAGCTGCTCGAGTTTGCGAAAAAGCTTGGCATCGGCGGGCTGGCCATTGACCGTCACGATGACGTCGCCTACCGCAAGTCCAGAACGCTCAGCCTCGCTCATCGGGGCGACCTCAAGCACGGTTGCTGGACCGGTCAATGCAACCGTGAAGCCCAAATCGACCACCGGCATCCGGGTTTCGAGCAATTCGAGGCCGACTACCACGAAGAAATCGCTCCAGGGAAGTTCGTCGGTGCCCGCCACATACCGCTCGAAGAACGAGCCCAGGTCGGCGCCGCTGACTGCCTCGGCCGCCTCCCGCACCCCCCGGGAATCGGGAAAGAAGCGGTTTTGCTGAGCGTAATTCTGGTTCATCCAACGCAAAACCTCACGCAGCGAAGTGCGGCACTGGCTGCGCTGGCGGAGCTCGAGATCGAGCGCGATACCAAGCAAGAACCCTTTGTTGTAGTAGGAGATGCTGCGTGCCGGATTCTGGTAGTAATCGTAGCCTTCCAGCCAGGCACCGAGGCTCGATGCTTCGGCTGATTGCCTCAGGTGCGCGGGTCTGGCTTCGAGTTCCCGGATTTGGCTGGCCAGGTCCTTGAGAAAGCTTGCCCCGTCCTTCTCGCCGGCACGCAGCAGGCCGTACTCGCCGGCCGTGCTGGTCACACCTTCGCTGAACCACAGGGCGGTCGAGTAATTCTCCTTCATGTAATCGATGGGTTCGAGCGACTGCGGTCGAATGCGCTTGACGTTCCAGCGATGGAAAAATTCGTGGGCGGTTACCTGCGCCAGGGACTTGGGATCTTCTGCCAGGCGCTTGGCATGGCTGTCAATCGCCGTGGAATCGGCGTGCTCCATCCCGCCGGAGCCAGGCCCGCGGGGAAAATGGTAAATGAAAAGGTAGGAACCTGAGGGCTCGTCGTCCATCCAGGAAGTTTCCGCCTTCACAATGCGTTCGTCCAGGGCGACGATGTTCGCGATGTTATAGTCGGCGGGATCGGCATCGACAACCACTCGGTAGTGCCCACGGCCAAGTTCGAAATCCGCTTCCTGGAAGGTGCCGATCTCGACCGGGGCGTCAACCAGGCGATCGTAGTTTTCTGCGCGAAAACCGCCCTCCGAGGACCCGGGTAACGCGGTTGCAATCTTCCAAGCCGACGGGACGTTGCGGAAATCGAGTTCGATCGGATGCGAGCGCAGATCGACGGGATACATCAGGATCTCGGCCAGATTGAAAAATGCATGCTGGCCATTGAATTGGGCACCGAAGGGGCCCTGATCGTTGGCGAAGGTTTCGTATTCGATCGCGACACCCTGCTCGGCATGCGCGATGTGCCATCGGCTGGGGTTGAGGGGAGGAATCGAGAGGGAGTTTCCCCTTTCATCCTGCCGATGAACCCAGTTGACGTACTGGGAAAAATCCCGAATCTGATAAAGGGCATTCCACACCGGCAACTCGAGGTCATGCTCTTTGGAGCCAGGTGGAATGAAAAGCTGCACCCGGACGAGATGCCGAGCGGGATCGGCCAGCACCACGGTGTAGCGAAGCGGGCCGGGAGACGGCGAGGAAGGAGCCGTTTTGGCCGGAGCCGCGCCGCGGAGTGTCGCATAGAGCAGAAGGCTAAGGAAAACACGCAACCCAAGACTGCCCGGAACTGGATGGCATCTTGCGCTCGCCGGCGCCGGGCGGATCACGGTCGGATGCGAGCCTCGGCCATCTCGCTGGTGGGCGCGTTCGCCGCCAGGCGCTCAATACGCTGGGGCAATTTCTCGTAGATTCCACCAAAGCCTCCGTTCGAGAGGATGGCCACGACGTCTCCCGAACGCAGTTCGGGAGCGATGGTTTCGACGATGCTGTCGACCGTAGGCACGATGCGAGCCGGGCGGCCGCACTTTTCGATTTCCAGTTCGAGCGCCGCCAGATCCAATCTTTCCGACTCGGGGATGCCTTCGGCGTTGAACACATTGGCGACCACCACTTCATCGGCCGCACTCAGGCTCTTGGCCAAATCGTGCTGCAGAATGTTGCGCCGCAGGGTGTTCGATCGCGGCTCGAGAATGACCCACAGACGCGCTCCGGGGTAGCGCGACCGCAGCGCCTCGAGCGTGCTCTGAATGGCGGTCGGGTGATGAGCGAAGTCGTCAATGATGGTGACTCCGCGAACCACGGTTCGCACTTCCAAACGGCGCTTTACACCTTTGAAGCTCGTGAGCGCGGCTCGGATTTGGTCGCGGGAGACGCCGCAACTCGCCGCCAGGGCGGCGGCAGCCGTGGCGTTCCAAACGTTATATTCTCCCGCCACAGCGAACTCGAAATCCGCCCAGAACTCTCCCTCCTTCCAAAGCGACCAGCGCGTGCCGTCGGTTCCGAGATCGAGATCACGGATCTGCCAATTCGAACTGCGTCGACCGTATCGTTCGACCGGGCAGAACGGGCGAGCGAGACAGCGCTCCAGGCTCTCCCCGGAATCGAAGGCAACAATCCGTCCTCGCTGCGGGACCAGGTTCACCAGCCGCTTGAAGGCGGTTTCGACCGCTCCCAGGTCTTGGTAGATATCGGCATGATCGAATTCGACCGAGGTAAGGATCACCGCGTCCGGAAAGTAATGGAGAAACTTCGGGCCCTTGTCGAAAAAAGCGGTATCGTATTCGTCGCCTTCGAGAATAAAGTGCTCTCCCTCGCGCAATTGAAAGCTGCTCTGAAAATTCTCCGCCATGCCTCCGATGAGAAAAGAAGGTTGGCGACCGGCACTCTCGAAAATCCAGGCCAGCATCGACGTCGTGGTGGTCTTGCCATGCGTGCCGGCCACCACCAAGACTTGTTTTCCGACCAGAAATTCATCATGCAGAATCTGCGGGAGAGAACAAAAAGGGATGCGATCGTTGAGCACCTTCTCGAGCTCCGGGTTGCCGCGAGAAATCGCGTTGCCCACGACCACCATCTCCGGGCGCGGCTCGAGGTTCTTGGGATCGAAGGGTTGGCTCACGGCAAGGTCTAAGGAGCGCAGAAAGTCCGACATCGGCGGATACGCCGCCCGATCCGAACCGGTCACATGAAAGCCTCGCTGGTTGAGCATGCCGGCCAGCGAGGCCATGGCGGTTCCGCAGATTCCAATCAGATGAATGTGCCGGTTCTCGTCGCTCACTTGGTTCTCGCCCCTTCGAACAGAATGAAACAACCTTACTTCCGCCGCGCAGCCCGATCCAGGTTCTGCACGCCCCTGGTGGTTAGCGCGGCTTCTCCGGCCGCAGTGGAAGCCTCTAGAATCCTCAGACGAACACCATCCTCCCCTGCCTCGAACGCCGCCCCCACCCCAATCGGAAGCGTAACGTTTTCCCGGGAAACGTGTCCCGAGCGCAGTCCACAGGCGACAGGCACTCCAAGATCGCCAACCACTCGCAGGATCACTTCCTCCAAACTGTAAGGCTGATCTTTCGTCTGCATACAATCGAGCATTTCGCCAAATACGATTCCTCGCACTCCCTGGAGTTTCCCCGAGAGTTTCAATTGCATGAGCATGCGGTCGATCTGAAACGGCTTGACTCCTACATCCTCGAGAAACAGGATGGTTCCGTCGGTATGAATTTCATAGGGGGTTCCGATCGATGCGACCAGCATGGATAAGCAACCGCCATATAGAATCCCCTCTGCCGAACCTTCAACCAACACTTTAAGGGTGGAGGAAGTGTCCGCGCTCCACCCCGCGCTGCCGCCCAAGGCTGCCTCCCAGCTCGGAAGGTGAACCCCGCCAGGGTGGGCGAAATCTTTCGCGACCATCGGACCATGAAACGTAACCACCCCCAGAGCATCGGCGAAGTAGGTTAATAGGGTGGTTACGTCGCTGTAGCCGACAAAGATTTTCGGGTGGGACCTGAGCCGCTCAAGGTCGATCTCCTCGAGCAGATAGTTTGTGCCGTATCCGCCCCGAGCACAAACCACGGCGCGCACCTCGGGACGGGCAAACATCTCCTCGAGCTCGCGGGTCCGCCGCTCGACCGAGCCGGCGAAGTATAAGTCCTCATCGAAGATCGAGGGGAGAACCAACGTGCGGTAGCCCATGGCGCGCAATTGATTCAGTCCCGCCTCGACGAGATCGCGCTTGATATTGCTGGCCGGCGCGATGACTCCAACCGTATCCCCGGGTTTGAGGGCCGGCGGCTTAACCCGCACAATTGTCGGCGCAGCTCGCATAGCGGCACTCTAAAGGAAAAACTCTCCTTGGCAGATTAGCTGGGCGGACCCTCGCAGGAAGACTTGCTCTTCCCAGCGCACGATTTGCACTCCCCCCAGGGTGTGAACTTCGACCGGCGAGGCGACCTTCTTCTGAGAGATTGCCGCCACCGCCGCAGCGCACGAACCGGTCCCAGACGATTGCGTCTCACCTACCCCGCGCTCAAGAAATCGCACGTCGATGCGGTTGCGGTCTTCGACGACGACGAGTTCAATGTTAATTCCATGCTGGAACACTCGCTGACGTCCGATTTCCTCCGCCTGCTCCTGCCATCGGGGAGCAAACTTCCCGACAAACATGACGAAATGGGGGTTGCCGAGAGAAACCGGGATGCCACGCGCCTCACCGTGCGAGAGCGGGATGAGAAGCTCATCGCGGATCTCGGGCTCCCCCATCGCAAGCTCAAATTCATATTGCTGGTCGCTGCGCGACATGAGGGTACAGGTCTTCAGGCCCGCGCCGGTGCGGATCACGATCTTCTGTTTTGCCTGCTCGCGGCAGAGATAAGCGGCTACGCAGCGCGTTCCATTGCCCGACACTTCGGCGTTGCTTCCGTCGGCGTTAAACAGGTTCGCCTCGACATCGGCATCATGGGTCGGAAACAGCCATTCAACGCCGTCAGCACCCACTCCCAGGTGGCGGTCGGCAATGCGGCGACTGAAGGCTCCCATATCGGCGGGAGCGTAGATGCCATCAAGAATGAGGAAATCATTCCCGCAGGCGCTCGCCTTGACAAAGGGCACCCCCGGGGAGTTCATTCCGCGTGTACCGGACCGAGCGAAATTACGCTCATCAGAATGGAACACTGTCTGAAGCCGTGCCCGGCTAAGCGAAGCCCGCATGGAAGCCGGAGCTGTTCCACGCCGGCCAACTGCGCCTGTGACGCCGTTACCTCCGAGAAGAACTCGTAGATTCGCCCCAAATTCGACATGAGAAGTGGATTTGGCTGGATTTTATCATCAATGTGCCGCGACCGATCCTCGGTGAACGGCTGTGATGCCGAGCGAGCGACCCGCGGACAGTTGGAGAATGGCCATGGCCATTCGTGTCGACCAAGCTCTCCACTTGCCGCTGGATTCGATCAGTGTTCCGGGCGATGGGTCCAGTAGATGGTGGCCGGAGCCTGCCCTCGGGTGTGAACCACTACCAGAGAAACCAAGTCACGGTGTTGAATCTTCTCGGCAACCGGGTCCTGATCGATGGCAATCACGTAGTCCACATAGCGCGACGGATCCGCTAAGGCTCTCTCCCACAGGCCTTCCGGGTCTGCGGGCTTTTTCCAGGGTCGGTGATTGCCTTCGTTGATCACGCGGCGTAGCGGAATGGCTGCGTCTTGGAGAGCGCCAACGTGATTCCCCAGGTACATGAGCAAATCAGAATTCTGCGGCAGCTTGCTGAGGGTGGCCGCAAGCTCCTTCTCGAACGCAATCCGGGTAGGGGAGTTGACCGAAGCCTCCCGGTAGCAGATCGGCTGCGCCTTCCATACTCCCGCATAACTGGCAGCAACCAGCGTAACGAACCCGACGACCATGCCTCCCTTCGTCCATCGTAGCCGAGCACCGTGGAACGCCCAATCGAGGGTTAAGGCGGCCAGAACGGCAAACGCCGGTATGAGCTCCGTGCCAAAACGCACGTTGTAATACGAGAAGGGCCACCATTGAGGCAGATAAATGGGAACGCTGCCGTATGCCACGGACAAGGTATAAAACGGCAAGGGGATCGCCAGCAGGAGCAGCGGCCAGAACCTCCGCCGGACGAGCACGATGACCGATGTCCCTGCCAGCAATAGTCCCGGCCAAACTTGTTGCAGCCAGCCTTCTGCCATATTGTCTTCGGCCGCTTTTAAAACATAGCTGAATGAGACCCTGAGATCATGCCATCCCGGATGGGGCAAGGATCCGATGTTGGTCCCCTTCTGCTCGATTGCGCGAGCCGAGTATGGACCTCTCTGAAACTCCAGGGGATCGCGATACACCAGTGCGTTATAGCCCAGCCAGATGACGGGTGCGGCCACAGCCAGCAAAATAAAGCGAGCCAGGCTCGGAGCGAGAGCCGTCCGGGTTTCCTGGGAGCGGAGGATCACCCACGACACAGCGATGCTCAAGGCTCCCGCGAGGAACCAACCGTCGTAGCGGGTGAGACAGGCCGCGGCCAAACACCAACCACATTTGCGCAAGGATGATGCCGCCTGCCTTTGATCGAAGCCCGCCCCAGCCTGGTAAAACTCGCTGGCGTGCAGGATAGACCAGATGAAAAGGGCCGAATACAGGACCTCGGTCATGGCCGTGGTCTCAAGGTACAGCAGATTGGGGTTGGCAGCATAAACGGCCGCCGCCAGCCAGGCCGTAATGCGAGTTGAAACCGAGGTTTGCTCCCCCCAGCGTAACCAGCCCCGCACCAGGCGAAAAATTCCCGCTGTACCAAAGACGTAGGCGCACATCGAGGGGATGGAACCGGCAATCCCAGTCCGCCAGGCGGCATCGGAAAACAAAAACGGAATCATCAGAAGGTGGGGGAGGGGCAGCCAAACCGTGCCCAATTGGAGGGGGCCGGGCGTGCGGGAATCGATCACCCGGCGAGCGATGTTGATATGCGCAACCGCGTCCCCGTAAAGCAACAGGTCGCCTCGGCGGAAATAAAAGAGAAAGGAAAATAACGAGGCGGCGGCAGCGATTTGAGACACCAGCGTGATCTCGCGATCCCAACCGTCCGTGCGCTCGAGGCTCATTCCAGGTGGGTCAATTCGCGAAATACTTGAAATCTTCCGTCGATCTCCTCTCGCGTCAGGGATTGAAGCCGCTCCGTCCCAAAACGTTCGACGGCAAAAGAACCCATCACCCCGCCATAGAAAAGAGCCCGCTTTAGCACTTCGCGGCTGAGTGACCCTGCGGAGGCGATATATCCCATGAACCCGCCGGCGAAGGAATCGCCGGCGCCGGTCGGGTCGCGTACTTCTTCGATGGGCAAGGCAGGTGCACGAAACGGATGACGGCCAATGCCGAAGGCACCTTCGCGGAAGAAGATGGTCGCACCATACTCGCCGTGCTTGATCACCAGTGCTCCGGGTCCCAGGGCAAGCACCTTTTGCGCGGCCCGCGGCAGATTGCGCTCTTCCCCCAGCATCTTGGCTTCCCCATCGTTGATGAGCAACACATCGACCAGCTTCAGCGTTTTCAGCAACTCGCGGCGCGTACCCCGAATCCAGAAGTTCATGGTGTCGCCGCCCGTCAGGCGGACCCCGTTCAACTCCATACGCACGGAGGCCTGCAGGTCCGGGTGGATGTTGCCGAGAAATAGAAACTCCGAGTCTTTATATTCCGGTGGAATTTTTGGCTGGAATGTTTCAAAGACGTTGAGTTCGGTGAAGTCCGTCTTGGCTTCGTTGAGGCTGTCGAGGTATTGTCCACCCCAGCGGAAGGTCTTCCCTTGGGCGTGTTCGACGCCCCGCAGGTCGATGCCGCGCTTGGTGAAAATCTGTTCATGCTCGGGCGTGAAGTCGTCGCCCACGACCGCGACCACTCGGACCTTGGTGAAGAAGCTTGCGGCCAAGGCAAAATAGGTACAGGAGCCACCCAGAATGTTGTCTGCCCGTCCTGCAGGCGTAGTAATCGAGTCGAAGGCGATCGAACCCACGGCAACAATGCTCATTGTTTTCTCTTGCTCTCCAAATACCTTCCCAGGATGAGTTTCAGCTTGGCGCGAGTGGCAGGAGGAACCTTGTCGTACTCCGTGATGATGGCATGGGTTAGCGCCCGATTGCACCTGCAACTGGGCGAAGCTGGCAGGGCGGCGATGGTCTGACGCAACACCCGGCAGGCATTTTCCGCGTTCTCGACCAGGACCGCCACAATCTGGTCGACCGTCACCGAATCATGGTGCGGATGCCAGCAATCGTAGTCGGTGACCATGGCTACGGTCACGTAGCACATTTCCGCCTCCCGCGCCAGCTTGGCCTCCTGCAGGTTGGTCATGCCGATTACATCCATGCCCCAGCTGCGGTAGAGATTGGATTCGGCTTTGGTCGAGAATTGCGGTCCCTCGATGCACAGATAAGTGCCACCCAGCTTGCCGCGTACCCCCGCCCGTTGGCAGGCCGCCTCCACGGTCTTGGCCAATGCCGCACAGACCGGTTCGGCAAGGGCAACGTGGGCGACGATGCCGTCTCCGAAGAAGGTATCGACACGATGGCGGGTGCGATCGAAAAACTGGTCAGGAATCACAAACTCCAGCGGTTTGTGCTCTTCTTTCAGCGATCCGACCGCCGAAAGCGACACGATACGTTCCACCCCCAGCTGCTTGAACCCATGAATGTTGGCACGAAAATTTAGCTCCGAGGGAAGGATGCGGTGTCCCCTTCCGTGGCGAGCGAGAAACGCCACCTTGCGCGCTTCGAGCCTCCCCAGAACATAGGCATCGGAAGGCTCTCCAAACGGGGTTTCGAGCCGGATCTCCTCGACCTCGCTCAGCCCTGGCATCGAATAGAGGCCGCTGCCGCCGATGATGCCGATCTCCGCCTGCACCAAATTTCCTCCTGGAAGCTCCGCAACCAAGCAAACCCGAGATTATACAGAGCAAGAGAAACGGGCGTACAATCGGGCGGCTTTTGAAGTCAAACAGGAGATTCCCGCCGAATGTTTGAGGATGTGAGGTACGCATTTCGGCTTTGGGCCAGCCATGTACAGTCCTAGGAGTCCATTCCGCCTCACGCCGAAGAGGAGAGAATCAGCCCGAAAGCGCCGGTTGCCGGCCTGATCTCGATCGATCAGGGTCTGGCGGCGGGCGATCCCACGAGCTCCTGTTCCAATCGCTCGGTTGTCGCTGGATCTAAGCTTTCCGTGACCAGGATGGTTTCCTGCTGCACTCGGATTACAACCGGCCCTTCCGTGGTCAGCCAGGAGTGCCTGCCGGTCAAACTCTTCAGCTTTGCCAGGTCAGGAATGGAAGTTTGATCCTCGGCAACTTCGTGCACCTGCTTGTATCGCAGGCTCAGCCCCTGGGCATAGATCGCGGCAAACCGGGCTGCGCTCTCTCGATCCGACCATCGCGACCAGTAGAGGAGTCCGAGCGGCGCGGCTGCGTCGGCTTTGGACTGAACCGCGTAGTAGTAGCCGCCGCGCCAGTGTGGATAAATCGTGTGGGAGATTTCCGGGTTGGCGTACTGATCGAGGAGAATCGCCACGTCGAACTCGCCCATGGCTCCGATATCGAAGCGCTCGTACTTCTCGAAGTCCTTCTTGAAATCCGGCAGGGGCATGGCCTCTAAGCGCTCCCCGGACAGATAGCTTTTCGGCTCCATGATTTCGCGAGTGGTTTGGGGAGGGTTGGTGAAGGCGGCAGCAAAAGCCCTCTGCTTGCCCCCGCTACGAAGCAACTCCGCTTCAAAATCGAGGCCATAGCGATAGGGGAAGGTCAG
>DASPVG010000087.1:0-37755 GCA_035622455.1 Terriglobales bacterium | reverse complement strand
TGAGCGCGGCGTCCGGCCCATTTTCTCCCTCTTCGCGGCTGAGGTTGCGCGGATCGCGGCGGGAAGTGACCCGGATGGTGTCAAACAGTCCCGATTTTTGCAGCCGCCGGTTGGCTAATTGTTGCAGGCCGATGCCGAGCGCGAGCATGGCCACCAGCGAAGCCACACCCACCGAAATGCCCACGGTGGTGAGCGAATTTCTGAGAACGGACTCGCGAAGATTGCGCAGGGCTAGCTCCGCCACGTCATGGGCCTTCATAGAGCTTCTCCCGGCGCCAAGGACGTGCTGGTCTGCGCTGCCTCTGCCTCGTCGACTAGCCTTCCGTCGGCCAAAAAGATCAGCCGCTGGGCATAGCGCTCGGCGAGGGCACGCTCGTGGGTGACCATGATGAGGGTCATTCCCAGAGACTGGTTGCATTCGAGCAGCAGGTTCATGATCTCAGCACCCGTATGGCTGTCCAGGTTGCCGGTGGGTTCATCCGCCAGGAGAAGCTGCGGCTGATTCATCAAAGCCCGCGCCAAGGCCGCCCGCTGCTGCTCGCCCCCGGAAAGCTCACTGGGACGATGATTCGACCGGGCACCGAGGCGAACCCGATCGAGCGCCTGCTGACAGAGATACTTCCGTTTGCCGCGATCGACTTCGGCAAAACGCAAAGGCAACTCGACGTTTTCGAGCAGTGTCATACTCGGTATCAGATAGAACGACTGAAACACCATTCCCACGGTCCGCAGACGGTATTTGGCAAGATCCTCGCGGCCGAGCCTTGCCAAGTCTTTTCCTTGAACCACGACGGATCCGGAGGTGGGCCGGTCGAGCCCGGCAATCAGATTCAGCAGGGTGGATTTCCCGGAACCCGAGGCGCCGAGGAGCGCAACAAATTCTCCTGCGCCAATCTCGAGGGAGACTCGATCGACCGCAGGAATGAGCGATTCCCCCATGCGAAAATGGCGACAGAGGCTTTCCGTGCGGACCGCAGCGGAGCCATTTCCCTTCCCTCGAGCATTGGTCATAGGAATCAGCGAACTTCGTCCCTCACCAATCGCAACGGATCGGAAAACCCGGCGGGCTCTTCGCTCCGAGCCGCCGCCTGGCTTCCATCTCCGTTCGACGCCGGGTAGGCATCACCCTCGCCGGGAGCCAGGAAGAGATTGCTTTCGAGGCCGTGCTGCTTGGTGTAGAGCTCGTAATAGCGTCCGCGCTGGGCAAAGAGCTCTTGGTGAGTGCCACGTTCAACGATTTGCCCTTGCTCCATGACCAGGATCTGGTCGGCGCGACGAATGGTGGAGAGTCGGTGGGCGATCACGAAGGTCGTTCGTCCCTGCATCAGATAGGAGAGCCCTTGTTGGATCAGCGCCTCTGATTCGGAATCCAGGCTGGAAGTGGCTTCGTCGAGAATCAGGATTCGTGGTTCCGCCAGGATCGCGCGCGCGATCGAAATGCGCTGGCGCTGCCCCCCGGAGAGTTTGATTCCTCGTTCCCCAACCACCGTGTCATATTTGTCGGCAAAGCCTTCGGCAAATTCATCGACCCGGGCGATGCGGCAAGCACGCAGGATCTCATCCTGGCTCGCATCCGGGCGTGAAAATGCGACATTTTCGCGGATGGTACCGTCGAACAGGAAGGAGTCCTGCAGCACCAGTCCGAGCTGAGTCCGGTAGGAATCCAGTCTCACCGTGCTCAAGTCGACATCATCTATCCAAACCTGCCCCTGGGTAGGAACGTAAAATGCGGCCACCAGACCGATGGTGGTGGATTTGCCGGACCCCGAAGAGCCGACCAGCGCAGTCACAGTTCCCGGTTCGGCACGAAACGAGACATCACGCAGAACCTCGCGCTTCCCGTCGTAGCTGAAGCTGACCTGGTCAAAACTGACCCGTCCTTGAATCGGGCCGAGGATGCGGGTGCGTTGCGGATCGTGATCTTCGCGGTTCTCGCTCAAAATCTCCTGCGTACGTTCCAGGCCGGCAATCGCCTCGGTGAGCTGGGTGCCGATCTGGACCACGGACATGATGGGCGCGATCAGAAACCCCAGAAACAGAGTGTAGGTAAAGAACCCACCCAGAGTCAGCGCCCCCGAGGCAATCTGTCGTGCTCCGGTGTACATGATCACGGCGCCGACGACTCCCATCAGCAGGCTGGCCGATAGACTCATGACCGAGCTAGCGGTCAAGCTCCGCAGCACGTTCTGGAGAAGGCGTTCGATACCCCGTGAGAACACGTGCTCCTCGCGCTCTTCCGCGTGGTAGCCTTTGACCACCCGGACCCCCCCGAGCGATTCGGCCAGGCGTCCGGTAACTTCGGCCTGGATTTTGCTGCGCTCACGGAAGACGGGGCGGATGGTTCCAAAGGCCCGTTTGAGCAACAGGGCAAACAAGAGGAGGAACACGAAGGCCAGAGCCGTCATGCGGGCGCTGATGTGAAAAAGCACGACCAGAGCGATGACCGCCGTCAGAAGCCCGCCCACCAGATCCACCAGTCCTGTCCCGATCAAATTGCGGACACCTTCCACATCACTCATGATGCGCGACACGAGAACTCCGCTCTTGGTCGAGTCATGGAAGGTGACCGATAATCGGCCCACATGAGCCTGCACCTTCCGGCGGAGGTCGGCGATCAGGCGCTGGGCGGCTTTGGAAAGTAGTTGGGTGAGGGCAAACGAAGTCACTCCCTGGATGGCCGTGGCGGCAAGAACCAGAAGAACCAGGGGCTTCAAGAGTCCGAAATGCTTCTTTACGATGACGACATCGATCAGGTATTTGGTCGAGTAGGGGAGCACGAGCCCGGAGACTCGGTTGATGATCATCACCAGCACGCCCAGGAGCAGAACTCCGCGGCGCGGACGCATGAGCTCTCCGAGAATCGGGAGCACAGACCGCAGTCTTCGAAAGGGGGGCGGCGTTGCCCTGGCCGGTTTGCCGTTGGAATTCACGGTTTTCTAATTAGAGCTTCGTGTACCTGGCGAGGGTTCATTTTGTGCCGGCCTTATCGATCGATCCCGGTTAGAGGGCTGCGGGTTCATAGCCGGCCCGCACCCCGCGCAGGTGAGACAGGGGCTTTTCGTGCAACAGCAATTCTGTGGCCTGGACCTGGGGATTGCTATGGAACCAGCGCACGACAATTCCGCCACAAAGGACATTGGCGATGGAGGCCAGGCTCATGCCCTGGTGATGGGCCATCCAACAGTGCACCAGCTCGCAGGGTTGCCGCTCGGAGTGCCCATTCTGCGGGGTAAAATCAGCCGCTTCGTAAAATCCATAACGTCCGCACCAGCCTCGCCTGGCCATTTTGCGTATGTTGTCGAGTGCACCCTCCGGATCGACGTGCAACCCCAGGAACGTAGAGTAGGGGGAAATCACCAAGGCATCGAGTTCCTGCTCCCGCAGCGCGAGGTTCGGTATGCCGAAGGCCATATAACCATAGCTCCCGTCGGGCTCGCGTTTGGAATAGGACGACTCGGAGATACCCCAGGGAACGTTTTTCCGGGCTGTGTAGGCTTGCTGGGCACGCACCGCGCCGACTTGCGCACGATCCAGAATCGTCTCCGGGTAGGAACGCATCCAGATCGCCGGCATCAAGTATTCGAACATGGTACCGGTCCAGGAGAGCAAAACCGCTCGACCGTGATCCTGGGTGTGGACCCGCCCGAGGCGGAACCAAGTGTCCTGCGGGATCTCATTTTTGGCGATGGCGACAAAGGTAGCGATGCGGGCCTCGGATGCGAGCAGATCGTAACAGGCAGCATGCAGCTTCTCGGCGCCGGCATCGTAGCCAATCGACAAGAGCTTGCGCCGGGGATCGAGGAGAAAACAGAAATCCATTTCGTTCGCCAGTTTTCCCGCATCGTTCGCGATCGCCTTGAGCCTGTTGATGAGATTCAGAGTGCGAGAATGAGCGGGCAACAGTAAAAGCCGCAAACGTTCCCGCAGCTGGCTTAGCTCGTTGTCACCCTTGGTTGCGTTGGCCAACTGGAGTTTGGCCGTAAGCCGGTCCATAAAGTCGGGAATGACTTCAACCGGCAGGCGGTCGGCGCCCTCCAGCTTGAGCTCCCGGCGAAGGGCGGCAAACTCGGGCAGCCGCCAGGGGCAATAGGCGACTACCGCTTGGCGAATGCGTTCGAGTCGCTGGCGGGTCTCGTGCTCGAACCATCTGACGTCGGTCTTTGATTTCACCCCCGGCAGTTCCTCAAGATCGGATTCCGCTAACTCGAGCAAGACATCCAGCCAGTTTTCCGCTGCCAGCCGGTGTTCGATGGCGAGCGCCTGCTCGCGAGAAAGCGCACCCAGATCCGCCAGAACACGCAGATGATCTAAGAATCCGTCGGCCACACTGGGTTCGAAGAACGGCCGGCATAAACGGTCCCAACACCCCTGCTGCAAGGTCCAGAGCGAAGCAATCAGATTGCCGTTGTCGACCGTGGAAACAAACCTGGGATCGAGCGGTGCGAGGGTGCGGCCGTCATACCAATTGAAGAGATGGCCGCGATAACGCTCGAGCCCCTGCAGCGTGGTGAGGGTATGTTGGGTTTGTTCGGCAAACTCATCGACGAGCAGATACCCGAGCTCGCAGGCCACTTGCCGGGTATTCAGCAGAAGCCCCACGTTAGTGGTCGAAACTCGAGTGATCACGCAAAACGGACTGGCCCGCACGTTGTCGGGAATGAGCCAGTGATACTGTTCATTGCCGAACTCCGCGAAGTATCGCCAGGTGTGAAGGGCGACGGTGCGCAGCAGGAGTTTTTCCTTCACGCTCGGTTCCTGGTAGCGGGCTCGCGGAGGCCGGTTTAGCCAGAGAGAAACCATTTTGCTCGAAGCCCAAAGGGCGAGAATGGGCAATGCCGAAAAGATAGCTCTCGGTCGGACAAACCACACCACCAAGCCGAGTCCCAAGGCAAGGGCTGGCGTCCATTGCAGGTAAACATCGAGCGGCGTGCGTCGGCTGGCTCCGAGCTCGGCCTCGGCCGCGGTTTCCCATTGCAGTAACCGTTCCCGCGTAAACAGGCGGCGCACCAGGGTCCGTACCACGGCGTCGAGAGAGAGCAGCATCTGGTGAGCCAGAAAGATCAGATTCAAAAGAACACTGACGTTGGCGGCGAACAGAGCCTGGACGGCATCCTTGAAAATCGCGGATTTCCGTTCGACCACGGAACGGATGAGTTCGAATCCGAAACGACACCAAGTGGGGACGAACAGGATGGCGATCGCGGCCACGGTCCAGCCCGCCGCAGGCCCCGGCAAAACCGTCCAGCCCAGGAGGAAAAGCAGCAAGCAGGCAGGTTCGACCAGACTGCGTCGCAGGTTATCGAGAATTTTCCATTGCGAAATCAGCGAGATCGGGTTCGGAACCCTTTGGCCGGATTCATCGGGCACGCGGGGAAACAGCCAGGCAGTAATTTGCCAATCGCCCCGCAGCCAACGATGTTTGCGCCGGTTATACGCTCGGTAGTGCGAGGGATAATCCTCAATTACTTCAATATCGCTCACCAGGCCGGCACGGGCATAGGCACCCTCGATCAGGTCGTGGCTGAGCAGGGCGTTGCGGGGAAAACGCCGATCGAGCACGCGATGCAGGGTCTCGACCTCGTAGATTCCCTTCCCCGCATAGATCCCTTCCCCGAACAGGTCCTGATAGACGTCGGAAATGGCGCGAGTGTAGATGTCGAAGCCGGTTTCCCCCGAGTAGATGGCGGCCAGACGCGACTTCGCCGTGCTTTGCACACTGATTCCCACCCGCGGCTGAAGAATGCCGTAGCCGGCAACCACAATATTTTTCTCCGGATCGATGATGGCTTGGTTCAGAGGATGAACCAGCGCCCCGATCAGGCGCTGGGCGGTTCCCCGCGGCAACTCCGTATCGGAATCCGCGGTAATCACAAAGCGCACCTGGGAAAGAATGGAAAGATCGCCAACCTTCACCGGAAAGCTGTCGCGTTCCTGACGCAGGAGCTTATTCAAATCCAATAACTTGCCACGCTTACGTTCCCAGCCCATCCACACCTTTTCTCGCGGGTTGTAAACCCGGTGACGATGGAGGAGCAAGAAGGACCCCTTCGCTTGCTCGCGATACTTCTCATTCAGCTGGCGCACCAGAGCCGCACACAAGTCCACCAAGGGACTGTCTTCGCGCGGGGAGTGGCGGGAATCGGGAAGATCACTGAGAAGCACGAAATGCAGGTTGCGGTCGCGATTGCCCAAAAACCGAACTTCCAGATCTTGGACCAGGCGGTGAACCTGGCTCTCGTTCAGCAGCAGGGTGGGTACGGCCACCAGGCTGACGCAGTCGTCGGGGATTCCCTTCGAAAAATCGAGCTTAGGGAGGATTTCCGGGCGCAGCAAGGATGTGGTCAGATAATTCATCAGCTGGACGGCGCTCTGCGAGCTGGGAAGCAACAGCGCCAGCATGGCCAGGAGAATCAGCGCCGGGGAGCTGTAGGGAGGGGTTAACAGAACCACACAAAGGGACATGATGCCCAGGGTAAGGATCTCAATGCCCGGCAAGTAGAACTCGTCGGGATGGCTGCGCAAAAAGCGTTCAAAGCGCTGAGCAAAATTTGCTCTGAAATGAACCTTCTCCGAGAGCTGGCCCCCCCCCTCTGCCAGCAGGTAATAGCCGATGTGGGAGTGGCGAAGGGCCAGACGGGGATTGTCGTCGCCATCCCTTTCGGCTTCTCGCGCGAGACCGAGTGCTTGTTTAGCCACTTCCATTTCCGTCCGATCGCTGCCTTGCGCGATCTTGGCCACCTTCTTGCGATAAAGCTCGCGACTCTCAAAATCCATTCGCGGGTAGGCCCCTGCCGGATCCTGACGCAAGATGGAATCGAAGGCGATCAGCGGCTCGAGCGCCTCCTTCCAGGTGGTATGCGTCGTGTCTCGCAGGCTGCCGATTAACAGGCCTACGCTGTTGGAGCCATTCGGATGCTCTAATACCTTGGCGGCCCGTACGGCAATTTCCTCGAGCAGGGACAGCTTCAGGGCGGGAACCAGGGCCATCAGCTCTTTCAGGTTCAGCACCGTGACTGTCTGGAAGGCCTGGACGTAGGCGAGGAATGCTGGCTCGCTAAACTGATACTGCGTCGACTCGAGAAAGCCTTGGGCAATGGCAGCGGCTCGGGGAGTTATCTCCCGGTCGCGGTTGTACACGTGGGGGGTTTTGCGCAAGGGTTTTAGAGTTTCCCCCAATTCGTGCAGCTCCATGTCGACCAATCGGACGTTATCGTGGAGCCAACGAACATCCTCAGAGACACGGGAATCGGCGGGCAACGGAGAACGAAACTTGCGAAGCAGAGGTTCAATGCCGGCGCGCAACCGCCGGCCGCGTTCGAGGACCCTATCGGAAGACCCGATGCCGGGCAGCCAGGCCAGGTCGCGGGCAAGCTCTGCCGCCTGCGCCTCGAGGGCATGCCTGTCCCCCGCCGTACTGGAAGAGACCTCTTCCAGGCGTTCGGCCTCTTCGTTTGCCATCTCCAGGTGCGTGTTCTCGAACATGGAAGCGTACTGTTAACGATAGCTGGCGGCTTGCAATTCGAACATTTCGGCATAGCGCCCGCCAAGGTTCGAAAGCTGCTCGTGGGTTCCTTCCTCAGCGATTTTGCCGTCCTCGAGCACTACGATGCGATCGGCCATGCGCACGGTCGAGAAACGGTGGGAAATAAAAAGCGCCATCTTTCCTCTTGTCAGTTCCGCGAAGCGGCGGAAGACCTCGTACTCGCTGCGGGCATCGAGCGCAGCCGTGGGCTCATCGAGAATCAGAACCTGGGAGTCTCGCAGATAGGCGCGGGCCAGAGCGAGTTTCTGCCACTCGCCGCCGGAAAGGTCCACTCCCCCTTCGAACCGGCGGCCCAGCATCTGATCGTAGCCGCCGGGAAGGCGCTCGATCACCTGATCCGCCCCACTCTTTCGGGCCGATTCCTCGAGCAATGGCAGATTGCCCAGATCCTCGATGCGTCCGCTGGCAATATTCTGTCCTGCCGTCATCTCATATCGCATAAAGTCCTGGAAGATCACCCCAATTTCTCGATACAGGTCTTCCAGATCGTACTCGCGAAGGTCGATGCCATCGAGAAGGATTTCGCCTTCGCTCGGATCGTAGAGCCGCGTAAGGAGCTTTACGATGGTCGTTTTCCCTTCGCCGTTTTCTCCAATCAGCGCCACTCGTTCCCGCGGATGGAGATGAAAATTGAGTCCCCGCAGGACCAGGCGGTCGGTTCCGGGATAACGAAACGATACATTCTGGAACTCGAATCCTCTGCGGATGGGACGAGGCGCGGGCAAGGCATTCGGTTTCGAGCGAATCGTCGGCTGCATCCCGAAAAACGCCAGCAGGTCGGTCAGGAAAAGCGCCTGGTCGGCGATTCCCGCGAGCGTCGAAAAGACCTGCTGGATATTCAGGCTGGCTTGCTGAATCGCGCTGGCCAGAAAGTACAACGTACCGATCGAGAGCACTCCCGCCAAAGTACGCCAGATGACCCAAACGTAGGCAGAATAGTAGCCGAGCGTGCCCACGACCGACAACCAAGAACCGGCGGCCAGCCTTCGCCGCGCCAAAGCCACATCCTGAGAGTAAATCACGTCCGATAGGGAGGCGAATCGCTCGGTGAGGTAGCGGCTCAGGCCAAAGAGTTTGAGTTCCTTGGCCGCTTCTTTGCTGCCGCCAAGAATTCGCAGATAGTCCAGCTGGCGTTTGATCGGCGTCTGCCGAAAGTTCTTGGCGTAACCCAAAAAAGCAAAATGACTCTCCCCCAGGAATGCGGGCAATACGCCGGCGATCAGCAACAGCAACAACCACGGTGAGTACACGACAATCGAAACCGACATGGTGACCGCGGTGACGGACTGCTGAATCAGCCGGCCAATGGATTGAATCATGGCCAACCGGTCGGTGGCCTGCACCCGAGCGCGCTCCAGACGATCGTAGAAAACGGGATCTTCGTAAGCGGTCAGGTCCAGCTCGGAAGCGTGCCGCATGACGGCAATGCTCACATGCCGGGTATATTTGTCGGCCAGCAGGGCATCGAGAAAGTCGATGGCTCGCGTGAGAACGCCGGCGACAATGGCCACGCCGAATTCGCCAGCCACCAGCCACCAGAAACGCGGGGAAACGGGCTGATGGTGAGAAACGGCCGTAACAATTCCATCAATGATGAGTTTCGTGATCCACAGCAGCGCAATGGGCAGTACCGACCCGATCAGGCGGAACAAGAGCCCGAAGATCACTACGGCGGGACCCGACTCCCAAACGATTCTTAGCACTGGAGGCACATTGCGAAGCGCCGCCAAGCGCTCCTGCCATGCACTGCGAAAAGCGTTATCTGCCTCCATGTCTGGGCCCCATTTCCCCGTGCATGAAGTCTACTACGATTTGCCGAGGCACCTGTGCTTTTTTGCGCCATCTGAGAGATGCCAGGAACGGGGGAAAAGGTTTGTCCTGACAATAACTTGCCAGCTCACCGAGGGGGTGATCCGGGTCAGAAGAAAGCCCACCTCCCGGTTAAGGTCTTTCCCTGATTACGGCGGTCATTTTGGGCAAGACAAACTTCTAGATCGCTCGCCTCGCGGGGGCTAGGATGAGCTCAGAGGCTGTTCGAAGTAGTGCCAGCACGGGTTCCATAGTCCCCGCGGGTCATGGGTGATGCCCTAGACGTTGTCTCGCCCGGGGATAACATCCGTTCTTAGGATTTCCCCCTACTCTGAAAGGCAACCTGTCAGCCTAGTCGAAAGCATTTCCCTTGTCGATGCGTTGGGACAGACGTAATTTTCTTAAGACTGTCGCGGCCGCCTCGGTCGGGTTTCGGCTCGTCGGGACGAGCTGGGCAACGCCTCTTTTCTCGCCACCAGACTCTCCAGGGACTACAGCAGGAGAGGATCTTCTCGAAGAACTGGAGCGGTCCGCCTTCGAGTTTTTCTGGAACGAAGCCGATCCTGCAACTGGGCTGGTGCGGGATCGGGCCAACGCCAACGGCGTTGACGCCCGTCTTACCAGTAGCATCGCCGCCACCGGCTTCGGCCTGACCGCGCTTTCGATCGGGCATGAGCGAAAATACCGCCCGCCGGCGGAGATTGCCGAGCGTGTTCGCAGCTCGTTGCATTTCCTCGCATATGACGCCCCACATGTCAACGGCTTTCTCTATCACTTCGTGGACATGAGAAATGGGAACCGTTCTTGGTTTTCGGAAATCTCCCCGATCGATATGGCCATTCTGCTGTGCGGGGTTCTGAGCTGCCGGGCACATTTCTCCGATGCCGAGATCCGAGACGCTGCCACTACGATCTATCATCGCGTCGAATGGCCGTGGGCGCTGAATGGTGCCGACACCTTTGCCATGCATTGGACTCCGGAACTGGAGTTCAGTCCGCGTCGCTGGGGTTACTACTGCGAATCCGTGATCCTCTATTTGTTGGCCATAGGATCGCCCAGCCATCCGATCCCCGCCGAGTCGTGGCGAGCGATTCGCCGGCCGTATATGGTCTACGAGGACTATCGCTATATTTCCGTATCCGCACCTCTGTTCATTCATCAATACCCGCACGCTTGGTTCGACTTCCGCGGGAAACAGGACGGGTACGCCGACTACTTTGAGAATTCGGTGATCGCATGCCGGGCCCACCGCCGCTTTTGTGAGCAGTTGAGCAGCGAGTTCCCCTGCTACTCGAGCAAGGTCTGGGGAATCACGGCGTCGGATTCGGATCGGGGTTATGTCGTTTGGGGAGGGCCGCCCTTGCAAGGTCCAATCGATGGCACGATCGTTCCCGCCGCCTCTGCCGGATCGTTGCCGTTTCTATACAACGAATCGCTCGACGTGCTCCGGAATCTTGAAACCGACTACGGCAAGCAAATTCGCAAACGCTACGGATTCGTCGATGCCTTTAATCCTTTGACTGGATGGGCGAGCTCCGATGTGATCGGCATCGACGTCGGAATCAGCATGCTGATGGCGGAGAACGCCCGCACCGCGTTCGTCTGGAATACCTTCATGCAAAACCCCGAAGCTCGCGCCGCCATGGAGTTGGCAGGGTTCCGCACGATCGTGGCCTCACCCCGACACCCATCTCACGACTCACTTCAGTTCGACGACCGCCAGCCCCTCGGGTGGGAGTCGGAGGATGAGTTCTCCGTTTTGTAACTCTCGCACTTCGGGAACCGGAGACCCAGCGATGCTGCGAAGCTCCCGCAGTTGGCTCTCGGTCGGATAGCGGGGTGAGCCCATCCTTTCGTAGAGAGGATGCGGATCGCCGTGGTCGCGGTCCACTCGCGAAATCGTCGCCCGCCGGAATCTGGCGCGCGGATTCGCGCGAATCGTCACCACCTTCTCCGTCCCCGACTGCTCGGCAGGAACCAGGTTCCAAAGCGCGAGCACCAGGGTTCCATCGCTTCGGCGGGTGAGCAACGCCGAGTCGGAATCGAGTTCCAGGCGTTGGTCGCCCAGTTGATGGAGTAGTTGAAACGCGCGGTAGGCGGGTTTCGGGATTCCCCCAACCGCGATCAGTCCGTATCCGCCATAAAAAGGTTGCTTCACCACACCCTGCTCTTCGAACACATCCGAAAAAGTCCAATATGACATTTCATTGACCAGGCCATCGCATTGCCGAATCGTGTCTGCCAGCCATGGGCCCATGTATACCGAATCGGTAATTCCCGGTTCGGTCATGTAGCTGGCGTTGTATTCGCTGAAAACCAAAGGCAGATTGGGCAGGACCGAGGCCTGGATCTGCTTGTGCACCTTCTCGACCGCGCGGCAGACCATGGCCTCGCGGGGAATCTTTTCGTTGGTTCCGAAGACATCCATCGCGGTGTCATTTCCGTAGACGTGGGTGGAGACGAAATCGACCGGGATATGGTTGACCGCACAGTGGGCGAGAAACGCATCGACCCAGGCAGCCTGGGCGGTGGCAGGACCGCCGATCCGCAAGCGCGCACTGACTTGCTTCACCGCACGAGCCGCGTGGTCATATAACTCCCAATAGGTGGCTTGCTTGGGTTCTCCTGCCCAAAAGTCAATGTTGGGCTCGTTCCACACCTCGAAATACCATTGTGCAACCTCTTCCACACCATAGCGATCGACGAGATGCTGCACAAAACTATGAATGAGCTCCTCCCAACGCCCCCAATCTTTTGGCGGAGAAACATTCGGCTTGTACCAGAAGGCTTGGTGAATGTCTCTGGCGGCGAGCGGGTTGGGCATGAAGCTGAGCTCGACGAAAGGCCGAACACCCATCTTGCGAAGACCGTCGTAAATCTGATCGACGTAGGAAAAGTTGTAGCTCGAATCGCCCTGGGGGTTCTCCTGGTAGACACCCACTTCGTCATGAAAAATGGCATGAAAGCGGACATACTGAAGATCGGTAACCGCTTTCACGCTGCGCAGATCTTCGCGGTAACTCTGGCGCAGCGACAAAATGGCCCGCCCGGAGCCAAACATGTGCTCCCAGAAATGCGGGAAAGGGCGCGAAGGAGCCGCAGAATCGATAACCAGAACCGGCGGGGGTTCGACCGGGGGTTGACTGCTTGCGGAACCCACGAACACCTGGGACAGGAAACATAAAAGCGCGATTCTTCGGCGAGCCTCCATCGAGCCCTCTTTCATCGACTCCCTTGCCGGGCAACGGCCACGGCCTAGCATGGTGCCGGACGAACAGTATGCTTTATCATGAGATCGAAAAAATGTCCTGTCCTATCCGCTACGGGGGAAGCTATTTCATCAAAGGTACGAAGCTCGAAGTCCAAGCCGTCCAAGCCCATCCTCTCGAAATCCGGTCATTTTTTTCTCCTTTGCGCCCCTCCGGCGCAACCCTCAAAGTATGTTACTTGCGTCGGGCCGCAGTTCTCGCGGCGCTGAGCGTCAGCCTGGCGGTGGCCGAGAGCATGCCTGGGTTGAGTGCTGCCGATGTGATTCAGTTTGTCAGCAAAACTTGCGACTGGTACCGCCAGGCTCAGCTTGAGCAGCAGATCGCCGATGAGCCGGCGGATTCGATCTACCTGGCAGACCAGCAGCGAATGGCCGATCAGATCGTGCGGTGGGGTTTTGAGTTTGCCCGCCAAGCCGAGCCGCTCGTCGAGAAGTCATCCTCGCCGAACCCGTCGCAGAGCCCAGCCACGCCTCTCGACTATCAGGCGCTGACGCAGGCGGCGGCGAGTGTTGACCAACAAGCGAGCCAAAGCCAAGCCCAACTGCAAGCGCTCGAGCAGGAGCGCAAGAGTGCTTCCCGGAAGAGGCAAGGAGAAATTGAC
The DNA here is from genome assembly GCA_035622455.1 of Terriglobales bacterium. Lineage (GTDB taxonomy): Bacteria > Acidobacteriota > Terriglobia > Terriglobales > Acidobacteriaceae > JAFAGX01. The sequence goes on along the minus strand of DASPVG010000087.1, from coordinate 24,533 downwards.
TCGAAGATCAGCGTACTCCAAAGCGGACTTGGGCTCCTGCGGGCGCGTCAGGATGCCCTCAACAGCCTGATCAGTTTCGTGACCGGGACCACGGTCAGCAGCCTGGGAACCACGGACCTGAACAGTGAGATCGAAGATTTGGCGCGAACCTTGCCTCCGTCCTTGAGCCAGCCGCAAAAGCCCGATGGAAAGGAAGAAACCGGCGCTGATACTTTGGCGGCGAAAACTTCCCTTCCCAATCGTCCTCAGCCTTCTGGACTGTTGGGACTGGCGGGAGAGTGGTTGCGCCTCTCTCGCAAGGCGAGCCGGATCACCCACGAAATCTCCACCAGCAATGCACTTGCCCAGAATGCAAAGCAGCTCGGCACTCCTCTGGGCAACCGTTTGAAACAGTTAATTCAGACCGGGCAGCAATCGGCTCTCAAGGCGAATTCCGGCGATCCCGCCGCGCTGGCTGCCGAAAAGCAAACCCTGGACGCACTCGTCGTTCAGTTCAAGCAGGCATCGGCAGCCTTGCTGCCCATCAACAAACAAGGTGTCCTGCTCGGTTTGTACCAGAGAAGTCTGGGCAATTGGCGTACTACGGTCAAACAGGAAAGCCGGGAAGTGCTCGAAAGCCTTCTCCTGCGCATCGCGATCCTGGCCATTGTTCTTGGCGTACTCTTCACGTTCGGAGAGCTGCTGCGGAAAACCATCTTTCGTTATGTCTCCGATGCGCGGCGGCGCTATCAGTTTCTATTGTTGCGAAAAATTGGGCTCTGGTTTGGGGTTGGGGCCGTGCTGGTTTTTGCGCTTTCGACCGAGCTACGATCCGTAGCCACCTTTGCCGGCCTGATTACGGCAGGTGTGGCGGTCGCCCTGCAGGGCGTAATCCTCTCGATTGTGGGCTATTTCTTCTTGATCGGAAAGTACGGGATCCGAGTCGGCGACCGGGTTAACGTCGCTGGGGTGAGCGGCGAGGTGGTGGATATCGGACTGGTGCGATTCTACCTTATGGAGCTCCAAACCCGTGGCGCCGAATCCTTGCCCACTGGTCGCATCGCCGCATTTTCGAATTCCATCGTATTCCAGTCGAGCGCGAGCCTTTTCAAGCAGATTCCCGGAACCAACTTCATGTGGCACGAAGTCAAGCTTACCTTCGCTCCCGAAACTGACTACCAACAGGTGGAAACACGTGTGCACCAGGCGGTCGAAGTCGTGTTTCGGGAGTACCGGGACGCCTTGGAGCAGCAGCGGCAGCAGATGGAGCGCAATCTCAGTGCCATCTCCGCCGTCCAATTACGGCCCACCATCCGACTCAATTTCACGACCATCGGCACCGAGGTAGTCATTGATTATCCGGTTGTGCTGCGCCAAGCCGCGGAAACGGACGACAAGTTGATGCGGGAAGTGTTGGCGGCCGTCGACCACGAGCCAAGGTTGAAGCTGATCGGATCTGAGCTGGCAACCGTCAAGCTGGTGGCATAGCCCTTTCTGGATTCTCAGGCTTGCCTCACCCCCCTCTGATTCAAGTTGGTTCAGTGCGACCGCAACCCGGAGAAGTAACCCGCCACATCCGGAGCGGTCAGCAGATTTACGGCGGAGGCAAGGTCCAAGCTTCGATCTAACCAGGTAAAGTGATCAAAGCTCCAGTGGGTTTCGAGCTTCTTCAGCAGCAGGATTCGACCATCGATGTTGAGGGAGAGGGCCCGGACATCCGAGCCAGGCGGGCTGGTCCGTTCCCGCTCCAGCAGTAGATCTCCACCCTTATTCACGTGGACCAGGATTCCCCAGCCGAAATCGACGTCCCGGAACAGGTGCGCGTCGAGTCTGACAATCCTCTTTCTCGCGTCATCAATCACCATGAGGCCCGAAAGGCCCTGCATGACCTCAAGCTCGGCGCTCGCAGGGTGAAAGTCTGGCGACGGTTGAAAGCTCATGTGGATGAGCCGTCCGCCGTCGGCGGTTACCTCCGTCTTGGTTTCGGTGTAACGAAATGCCTGCGGAAACGCCTGGATCAGCTCGCGAATGTAGTGCTCGAATCTCTGCTGTCGCTTGCGCTGTTGTTGCTGCGCACCCGAATCGTGAAGCAGATGCCGGAGCTGGTCGTCTTCTTTCTGTTCCTGGTCTTTTGAGAGCGGCGCATTGTCAATCCGAACCAGCTTGCCCACGATCAAGTCGTTGCTTTTGATCATCTGCAGAGTTTCGTGCCTCCCGGAACCTTCCCGATGGTACTGGTACACGCAACTCCCGGCCAAAAACGGCCCTTGTTCGTTCGCGACTGCCTGGCGGACCAATTCTTGGATGTCACGGGAAGTCTGGGCAAACCCCACCGTGCATAGTACGACGCTTGCCATTACGCGCAGAGGGAGCGGCTGAGCACAACCGAAGACTCGCCGAAGAATCGCCTTCGCTGTCGATCGCTTCACGGAAGTCACTTTCTACTTTGAGCGTTTCTTCGAGGCAGAGGTTGTGTCCATTGTTTCATCGCAGTCGCTCACTTGACCACTCACCTGGTTTCGTCGAACACGCCCCGGTCAGGAAAGCCAAAGAGTCCAGATGGTATCCACGCCGCTGTGGGTTATCGCCGCAGCCCCAATCCGGTAGCGCGAGCGCCAGGCTCTGCCATAAAAGATGCCCGCAATCGATGCCAGCAGCACATAGGGCCCGTTGAAGTGGGCTCCGCGCTTGTTGAAATGTGACAAGCCGAACACAATCGCGGTAAGCCATAAAGAGGCGGCACTCCCCAAGCGCCGTTCGAGCAAGTTTTGGATCCATCCTCGAAAATAGATTTCTTCCGGGACGGCAATGAAGAAAAACGTGAACAATAAGGCGCCCAGAGCCGAGCCCAGAGTCGGCATGTGAGCATGGAGGTGCAGAAATCCCAGGGCAAAACCCAGCACAATCGCGATCGGTGCATAGAAGAGCAATTCTCGCACCCCGACGACGAGGTCTTCTCGCTTGGCCCTCAGGTCGAAACCGACGTGGGTGAGCTGGCGGACCACCAGAAATCCATAAAGGCCGGAGTCGAGCAGAATCAACTTGCTGATCACGCTGAGATGCGGTGGCCACAGAGCTTCGAACCAGCGCAGGTCTACCGGCAGTCCGAGCAGCAGAAGAATCGCGAAGTCGCGCCAATTGCCGTTCTGCTGCGGATCAGCGTTCCCGGCCCGCCACAGCAACACCGCAATCAGCATCGGCAGCGCGAAGTAAATGGCCATTCCATAGCTGCGGCCCTGAGCGCTTCCTGCTAGCAGATAGGGAACCCCGAACACGGCCGGCAGGACAAATTTGAGTCGAGGAGCCAGTTTCTGGCCGAGTCTCCTCAGGGAATCTCCCCAGAAACCGAATGCCAATAAGGGGACGAAGCACCAAATCAGAGCCACGATCCTCGCGGTGGTCCACACGGGCACGTCCCCCATCCTAACCGGAACCGGGCGGCTCGAAAACGGGCAACCTTTTTCCTTGACGCTCGAGCCAGGCGGCGTCGCGGTCGACCGAATCCAACTTGTGAAGGGGTACAGCGGCTGAGTGTTAGCACCGGGGAATTCGACTACGCTACAATATGTGAATCTCGGGCCGGAGACGAGGAGTCGAATTTCCAAAATCCGTGTTCTCTCAACCCAATTCCGTAGCCCCGACGGCAGCGCACAGCGCGGATGAAGGCGCCGAGATCGACCTGTTGCTGCCGAACAGTTGGAATAAACCCCTCTGGAGGCGGTTGCTCGGAGAAATGCGAGACCGCGTTTCGCCGGAGAAACTGCCTCCGCTCGAACTGACGTCCCGACCGAGCAACGTGGGGATGCTGCTGGGGGACCGCCTCAGTTTGCCCTGGTATCGGACGGTGTTTACCAACGTGGGGGACGTAATCTCCCCGGAGACCTTGCCGCCCTTGGAATTGGAATCCAGGCCAATCGATGTTGGCGAGTTGATCGCCGACCAGTTGCGTCACCCTTGGTGGGCATCGCTCCTGCGCAACCTGGCGGATCGGGTGGCTCCGGAGAGGCTGCCGCCGCTTGAGTTGACTTCGAAACCCATGGATGCCGCCTTCGGATCGGGTTCGATGCTTCTTCCCCAATGGTCTTCGGTGATTGCGACTCCCAAGGTATTTCTCCCGGACAAACCGAAACCGAAGCAGGAATATGAGTTCACCCTGGCGAAGGCAGATCCTTCAAGGGCAAAGCGGGAGACGAGAGAAGCCGAATTTATTCGGGTGGTCGAGGCCGATCTCAAGCGAGATTTGCGGCGTTCGGTGTTCCGGCAGCGCGTCTGGATTTGTTTGGTCGCAGTGGAGATTGTGATGCTCGCCGGGAGTTTGTTCTGGTGGAGCTAGCTGAGCTGGCCTATCTCAATAGCCGGCTGCGCTCCCTCCTGCGGCCGCCTGTACCAGCTTTTGGATCGAAGGAACGATGACCAGGAGCAGCTGTGCTTGCGGCTTCCCCGCATCCGCGAGCAGGGTCAAGGTCTTCGATTTCCAGGCCTCCTCCGGCCGCGCTCCACGATCCATGTAGTCGAGCGCCTCCAGTCCCGCGGTCGCTACTCGGGTCAGATTCTCGGAGGCCGGGACGACTTCCTCGAGAAGAAAAGATTGACTTTCGAGCGGCTGCAGGCTCGACTGGTTATCCCGCCACGCGGTTAGCATCCCTCGTATCTCTTGCCGGGTTAGGTCAGAAGCGTGACCAGTTAGCAAGACATCTACCATCCTCCCAAACTGTCGGCCGGTGGCACTCTCCGGTCGAGCAGCATCAATGAGGCGATTCAAGGGCGTGAGGCTTGTCGGTTCGACAGGAGCGGTTTCCTCCCGGGTATAGTCTTTGACCGGCTCAACGACGTCGGCCAGGCTTTTGAGGGAAGAGATTTGGTCGGAGCCGGCGATTCGCCGTAGCATGGGCGCGTAACTTGCGTTGTGGGTCAAGCCGAGCCAATCGAGCCATCGGCTGGTTACCTCCATACGCCGATACATGGAGTCAATGTCGATTACGCTGGAGGCGGACCACAATCGCTCGGCAACGGCCGCCATGCGCGGCCAGATGCGGGAATCAACATTCTCGGGCGAGACATATTCCGACCACATGCAGGCTTCACCCCCAAGAATGCGGGCGGCCTCTTCCGGGCTGAGGTTTGCGGCCCCATCGCCCATGGGATCGACCGCATAATGGCGGGCGGCCGGCCACATCAGGTCAAGGTAATAGCCGTAGGAGAGAAGCCCGCGAAATCCCTGCTTCGCCGCCTGCGCCAGCGAGTCCTGGCCGCGCCAGGATTGTACGACGATGTTTTTGGGCAGGTCGGGCCGCAAAATCTCATCCCAGCCGACCATGATTTTCCCATGCTTGCTCACGATCTTCTCGACGCGCTGGTTGAAATACGCTTGCAGATCCTGATTGCTCTTGAGGCCGTGGGTGCGCATGAACGCTTGAATCTTGGGATTCGCGTCCCACTGTTTGCCGTTTACCTCGTCCCCGCCAATGTGAAAATACTGGTCGGGGAAGAGCTCGGCCATCTCCCCGATGAACTTGTCCAGGAAGCGGTAGGTTTGCTCCTCGGTGGGATCCATGGCTGGATCGAAGATTCCCCACTTGCGTTCGATCTGATAGGGTCCGGGGGCGCTCGCCAGCTCGGGGTATCCCACGAACCAGGCAGTGCTGTGTCCCGGCATGTCGAACTCAGGAACTACACGGATGCCGCGCTCCGCCGCGTAGGCAATCAGCTCACGAACTTGATCCTGCGCGTAGTAAAGGCCATCCGATCCCATAGCCGCGAGCCTGGGGAATTTCTTGCTTTCGACGCGGAAACCTTGATTTTCGGAAAGATGCCAGTGGAGTACGTTCAGCTTCACGGCCGCCATTCCATCCAGGTTGCGCTTGACGACGTCGAGCGGCATGAAGTGGCGGCCTACGTCGATCATCAGGCCTCGCCAGGGAAAGCGTGGCCGGTCCACGATGGTCAGCGCCGGGACGGCAAAGCCCTGCGGGGTTGTCTCGACCAGTTCGAGAAAGGTCTGAAAGCCTCGCATCACGCCGAGGCCGGTCGGGGCGCTGAGCTTGGCACTGCCGGTCGTGATTTCCAGCCGGTAAGACTCATCCTCGCCCAGTTCCTGGACAGCCTGGTTGGCGCGGCTGGCCTGAATCACAAGCCTGGCCTGGGCGGCTTCGCTGAGCCTCATCAGCTGGGCCGGCATACCGGTTTGCCGGCGCAGGTTACTCAAGAACAGCTCGACGGAACGTTCGAGTCGGGAGTCGGAATACCCGTTGATGCCAACCGAAAAGGAAGAATCGATGATCATCCAACCGGTTCCCGGCTGAACGCTCGTCGGGATGGGCATTAGATCGAGCACCGGTTGCTGGGCGAAGCTGGGCAAGGCGATCGAGAACACGATTGCGACGAGAAATGGGCGCAAGTTGTACTCCTAGCACAAAGTGAAGGATCGTAGAACAGCCGCCTGCCAACTGCCCGCTCAGGGTGGCTAACAACGCAAGCATTTAGAGCAGAAACAAGAAATACTGCCGGAGACTCTCTCAGTCGAGGTCCGGCATGGAACACGCACCCGGGCCACGTGGATCACCACAGGTGCCGCAGGCTCCGGTTGAAGCTGGCGCGGCAGAAGAAGCTTTCGCGGTTACCGCAAACACGGAAAGCTGGGGGGTTAACTCCTTGCTATGGCATCGGGGGCACTCCGCTTTGTCGCTTCCGTAGACGAGCGCTTCAAACTGATGATCGCATTCTTTGCAGAGGTATTCGAAGATCGGCATAGCCCCTATCCTTTCCTGCTGGCCAGTTCGTACTCCATTTAAAATCATCGCGTGGGCAGTTCGCAAATCGAACCAGCAATCTTCATTCCCCGCCGCCGGTTGCGAGGCGGCCATCTGCAAACCCTAGCCAGTTTCTTCCTCGCCCGCCAGATTCGCCTCCCCGTGGCAGAGCCGCGTCTGGTTGAGGTTGAGCCGGGAATCCAGATCTTATGTCAGTGTCATTGGCAGAGGAACCGCGAAGAGGCACTCACCCTGATTGCGGTTCACGGCCTGGAGGGATCGAGCGACTCCCAGTACATGCTGGGCACGGCCTCGAAAGGTCTGGCCGCGGGCATGAACGTGGTACGCATGAATCAGCGCAATTGCGGCGGCACCGACGCTCTTTCTCCCACTTTGTACCATTCGGGTCGTTCTCAGGACATCGCTCGGGTAGCCGAGCATCTGATGGCTTGCGATCGCATTTCTCGCTTCGTCTTAGCGGGATTTTCCATGGGCGGCAATCTGGTCTTGAAATTAGCGGGCGAGTGGGCCGCGGAAGGACCTCCTGAATTTCGGGCGGCGGCCGCGGTATGTCCGGCCCTGGATCTTGCCGCCTCCGCCGATGCCTTGCATCGTCCCGGCAATCGATTGTATGAACTTTATTTCCTATGGAAGCTGCGGCGCCGGCTGGTGGCCAAGGCGCGACTGTTTCCTGAGAGGTTCGACCTCGCGCGTATGCGCGGGATCACCAGTCTGCGCGACTTCGACGACAAAATTACCGCCTACTACTGCGGCTTCGAAGGCGCCGCCGATTACTATGCCCGCGCCGCCGCCGCCAATGTTGTCGATCGGATTCGCGTACCCGCCTTGATTCTGCACGCGGCCAACGATCCTTTCATCCGCATCCTGCCCGAGACCCGACGGAAGATTCTCTCGAATTCCCACATTCGGTTCATTGAAACCAACGATGGAGGGCACTGCTCCTTCCTCGCCGATCCCGATGGAGATGACGGACGGTGGGCTGAGTCGGAAATCATCCGCTTCTTCCAATCTTTCTAGGCTCATCCACGGAGGGGTACGTCGTTGCCGCCTCGATTGTGGTCTATGATGCTTGGGTGGAAGCCGACTTTGCCGTCGAACTGGGCGTCGATGACGACACACTCGAGCTGCCCTGGGCGGCCCACGGAAATGGTCCCGGCTATTGCGACCTAAAACACCATCCTGAATTGCTATCGCGCATCGAAGAGGCCAATCGCGTCGATGAGCTGGGGGAGTTCTTGCTGGCCGTAAACTCGCCGGCAAGCCCTTTCGAGACTGCAAAATGCGACGCGTGGTCCACTACCGAGATGAAAACCGAAGAAGAGATCTTCCATGCCACGCACAAGTTCGGTTCCTATGTCGATATCCTGTTTTCCGGAGAGCAGAAAGCTTTCTCCTTTCCCCATCACGAACAATTCGCGAAACGGCTTACCCAGCTGCTCAGGAAAGCTCCGGAGATTTCCGCCACTGCCGAGTTTTTGATCCGCCGGTGCCATTATCTTCGACAGGCCGAACCCCGGGAGGGCTTTTACCTAACCTTTTATCTGTTTGGGTTTGGGCAAGACGAGGCCCAGGCGCAACGGCGCTGGGCGATTGCCTTAAAGCTGGTGGAAAATGCCATGCGGCAGGCCGCGAGGCCCGAGTAGCGGCATTCTCCAGGCTCAAGCCCGGGCTGGCCTGCGTAATGAGCGAAAGATGGAGCCGCTCGAACCCTTCCACCGGGTCCGCAAGACCGATAACAGCAGCATGGTGAGGAAGATGGTGAGCAAGCCGAACGACGCCTTTTGGATATCGACAGCGTGCTTCGGCAGGATGGAGAAGCGTCCGTATACGAACTCAATGTGCACCCAATAGACGAGGAGCGAGGTTTGTCCCATCTGAATGAGCGGACTGAAACCTCGCCGGCCGAGTCCCCAGCGGCACCAGAAATAGGCGATCGCCAGGATGATCGCGAGCAGCCCGACGCGGATCAGAAAAAAATTCGGACTCGTATGCCAAAAATCATAGGTGGCATAGAGTTGCTGTGGGCGGTGATCGAGCCAACGTGCGAGCAAAATCAGTAGGATTCCCCCCGCCCCGGCAAAAACAAAGGCAACCGCCCCAAGCTTCCGCGCCGGATCGCTCAACAGCAGAAATCCGATCGCCAGGCCGACGAAGGCAAATCCCGCCCAGGGAAAAACCGGAAACAGCCATGCTTGGGGCCGACCGAGGTTATGCACCCCGTCAATGTAGGACTCAAGCGGCCAAGGCAGCCAGCGAGGACGCCAGCTGGTCCACAGCAGCGGCGTGAGCAGGGAGATGGCGAGGCCTACGGCGGCCGCGCTAAGACCCAAGCGAAGGCGGCGACGGCCGAGGAGAGCCAACCCAACCCACGAGACAACCCCCATCAGCATCAGCGAAAGACCGATGGTGTTGAGGATGTCGACGCGAAACAGGTCGCTCCAGGGAGCCCAGCCCCAGGCAATCAGGAATTCTTGCAAGCGGAACAGGAGGCCCAGGGCAAAGATCTCCCCGCCGCGGGCAATGGTCGTCCGTGCGATCGCCGCCGCGGGTAGGTCTTGCTGGCGCAATTTGTCGATCACCAGTGCGGTCGAAACTCCCGCCAGGAAGAGAAATAGTGGTGCAGGCAGTGTCCCGCCCAGTTGCGACCATATGAAAAAGCCGGAGTTGCGCGCCTTGTCGTCCAGCCAGGAATCGTAGCAGTGGGTCTGAAACATCACCAGGCATGCCAGACCGCGCATCCAGTCGATGTAGGCGAGGCGGGAGCTCAAGGAGGACATGCTACCGGTTTTGGCGGTCGCGGGTGGAGGATTTTGCGCCCTCTTGTTCGGGAACTTCTAACCGACGACCGCTGCCGCCGGCTCTTCTACGCTGGCCTCACGCAGAAATTTGGCGGCCTCCTCGGGAGGAGTCGGGTTGATGTAAAAGCCGGTCCCCCACTCGAATCCTGCCGTTTTGGTTAACTTGGGCATGAATTCGATGTGCCAGTGGTAATGATCATTGGTCGGGTCCTGCACGGGTGAGGTATGGATGACCAAATTGTAAGGCGGATTATCGAGCACCCGATCGGCCTTGGTTAGCAGGATCTTGAGCGCCTGCGCCAGGTTTTCAAACATGTGGGAGGATGAGTTCTCGAACGCCGACTCGTGCTGCTTGGGGAGAATCCAGGTCTCGAACGGAAAGCGCGGGGCGTAGGGAGCGAGGGTAAGAAAGTCCTGGTTTTCAGCCACTACGCGAGTGCCCGACTCGATCTCCTGCCGGATAATGTCGCAAAAGACGCAGCGTTCCTTGTAGATGAAGTACTGTTTGGCGCCTTCGATTTCTTCCGTCAAATAGATGGGCAGCATGGGCAATGCAATCAGCTGGGAATGTGCATGTTCGAGCGACGCCCCGGCAGCTTCCCCATGGTTCTTGAAAATCAGGATGTACTTGAAACGCCGGTCTTTCTTCAGATCGAGAATGCGGTCCCGGAAGGTCCAAAGCACATCTTCGATTCGCTTCGGAGGCAATGTGGCTAAGGTCGCATTGTGATCGGGCGTTTCGATAATAACCTCGTGCGCCCCGATGCCATTCATGCGGTCAAACATACCTTCGGCCTGGCGATTCAAGCTGCCTTCGATCCCGAGCGCCGGGAATTTATTGGGAACCACGCGAACCGTCCAACCCGGACTATCGCGCTGCGGCGGGGGCCCGCCATTGGGGTTCGGTCGATAAGCCTGGATCTCAGGCGGAGTCTTACTTTCGTTACCGTAACAGAAGGGACAGAAACCCCCTTTGATTTTGACTGCATCCCGGGCGAAATCGGTGGGACGCTTGGCACGATCCGTGGAAATGATCACCCAGCGGCCTACGATCGGATCTTTTCTAAGTTCGGGCAAGAGTCAATCCTTTCCCATTTTGGGGCTTAGATTTACAGGGCTTTATTTTAGTCCACCGGCGAAACATTCCGGAATAGCTCGAACAGGCCGGATGCACCGAAGTACTCGGGCCGCTGGCGAATCTTGCCGAAAGTAATCGGGTCTCGGTGGCTGAAAAGCGGCCTCCCCCGGGCGATTCGCCGGGAGCGGATTAGAGCCGGATTAGGATTCGGCTCTGGTTGCGGGACGGTTTCGTCTCTCGAGGCGTTAGCCTGCGCGCTCGACCACAGAAATCGACTCGTCGAGAACGTCGAGGGCGGCATCGGCCTCCGCTTTGGTGACGATCAGTGGCGGCGCGATGCGAATGGTGCTCGGGCCGCAACCGAGGAACAGAACACCGCGCGCGAAAGCCGCCTGCACAATACGATCGCGCTCGGCAGCGGCGTATTCCTTGGTCTTTTTGTCCTTCACCATCTCGACCCCGAGCATCAGACCGCGACCGCGCACATCGCCGACCAGCGGGTGCTTGGCCGGCCAATCCGCCATGCGCTTCAGCATGTGATTGCCGACTTCGGTGGCATTTCGCAGCAAGCCTTCGCGCTCGATCACATCGAGCGTGGCCAAAGCGGCAGCCACCGAGACCGGGTTCCCCCCAAAGGTGGAGGCATGAGAGCCCGGAGCCCAATCCATGATTTCGGCTTTGCTGATGGTCACACCAAGAGGCATGCCGGAAGCAATGCCCTTGGCAACACACAGGATGTCGGGCTCGACTCCCGCGTGTTCGAAGGCCCACCACTTGCCGGTACGGCCCACCCCGCTCTGGATTTCATCGGCGACCAAAAGGATGCCGTGCCGATCGCAAATGCGACGCAGTTCTTCGAGAAATACGTTGGGGGCCACCACATAGCCGCCTTCGCCCTGGACGGGCTCCACAAAGATGGCGGCGACTTCCTCGGGCGGAAGCGTGGTTCGGAAAAGCTTCTCCTCAATGAAGCGGGCGCAGCTGAGAGCAAACGCCTCCGGGTTTTGTGTTCCGGCTTCGCGATACACATCGGGATAGCGAACGTGGGTCACGCCTGGAAGCAGGGGTGCGAAACGCCGCTTCTGCTGCGGTTTGGAGGCTGTCAGCGAAAGCGCTCCCATGGTGCGTCCATGGAAGGCACCGAAGAAAGCAATCACGTTCTGCCGCTTGGTGTGATAGCGGGAGAGCTTGAGGGCGCATTCAATGGCTTCCGTACCCGAGTTGCCGTAGTAGATCTTGTGGGGCCCGGGCATGGGAGCAATCTTCGAAAGCCGCTCTGCCAAAGTGACCATGCTCTCGTAATAGAAGTCGGTGCCCGACATGTGAATCAACTCACCGGCCTGCTTCTGAATTGCCGCAACCACCTCGGGATGGCAGTGGCCGGTCGAGGTCACGGCGATTCCCGCCGAAAAATCCAGGAACTCATTTCCGTCCACGTCGCGGACAACCATGCCGCGACCCTGTTGGGCCACCATCGGATAGGAGCGGGTGTAGGATGGTGAAATATATCTCTCATCGCCTTCGAGAACGCGTTTGGCGTTGGGGCCGGGCAGCGTGGTCTTGAGCTTGGGCGCAATTACGGTGGTGGTAGACATGGGATCCTCCAGAAATCAGTGGTCAGCGGTTCGTTTTGCCAGCTTGTGGAATGTGGGTCCCAAGGAAGAGCGGAGCTGCCGCTGTGCCAGTTCGAAGTTCTTAAGAAATGAATTGCATCCTCCCGAACCCCCGCGAGGCTCGGGACTTAGTCGCTACCAAACAGATTCGGGCGCAGACGCGACGGCAGTACCGCCCGATAGCGACGCGGGCACACCAAAGAATCGAGCCAGCAGGTGGGCAGGTGCGAATTGGTGTCGTGATTCCGCATGCTTAAGCAACTTCATTATAGCTCGTTCTGTGGTCGCTACGTAACCCCACTAGACACTGCCCGATCGTTATGAGGCGGAGTGGTTATTCCGGTTGGTCGAGCGAAGCCAAAATCCCGAATCCGCGCAGCGCACTCTCGTGTCTGATATTGGACAGAGACAAACCTTGTCATGAGCTCAGGGTCTGGTCCAAGCCGATCTTCCGTTGTCTTTGCCTTTGCCCTGGTCTACCTGTTCTGGGGTTCCACCTATCTCGGCATCGACATCGCGGTTGAGCACATTCCTCCCGCCCTTATGTGCGGCACGCGCTTCTTGATCGCGGGAGCTTTCATGCTGGCATTCTGCGGGCTGCGGGGAAGGAAAATCCTGTACGTCCGGCGGCAGTTAGGGGAGATGGCCATCGTCGGCATCTTGTTGCTTCTCGGAGGTAATCTCACCCTCTCCTACGCGGAAAAACACATCGCGACGGGCCTGGCAGCCTTAATTGTCGCCATAACCCCGTTGTGGTTTTTGGTGCTCGACAGCCTTCTGTTAGGCGATCACCACATCTCCGTCCGCGGTAAAGCAGGTCTCGGTCTCGGCATCGCTGGCTTAGCCGTTCTGTTGTGGCCGCAGCTGATGGCTACGACTGCTTTCGGGCATCAAGAACTCTGGTCGTCTCTCAGTCTGATTGGCGGATCTTTCAGTTGGGCGCTGGGCTCGGTCCTGGCCAAGAAATGGAAATCTCCGGAGGTCGACCCCTTCTCCGCCACGGCCTGGGAGATGGTTGCAGCCGGCCTGGCGAATCTCGCAGTTGCGGCCGGCACACGAGACCTTTCCCGGGTGGTTTGGACAGCTCGAGGTGTGGGAGCCATTTGCTATTTGGTGGTTTGCGGCTCCTGGATCGGCTACACCGCATATATCTGGCTGCTCGGACACGTTCCGACCTCGAAGGTTTCAACCTATGCCTACGTCAACCCGGTGGTCGCTGTTTTCTTAGGATGGCTGATCCTCCACGAGCCGATCGACGCCTACATTCTCACGGGCAGCGCAATCGTGATTGCTTCTGTCATCCTGGTCACTAGCGCCGAGGTGACCCCGAAGGCGGCTCTCGAAGAGCTTCCGACGGTTGAGACCACGGGGGACTGAAGCAACCCTCTCAGACCGAGCAGCTCCACCGGTATCTTCCACTCGCCGAAGCTCAGAAATCCGGCCGCGAGGCACGCGCGAAAAGAAAAGCACCACGGACAGGAAGATGGCGGCGAGGCTGCTCGTGCGAACCGTGCGATAACTTGCCGGCCAGGGGAACATGAGCACATCAAAGACCGGCAAGAGCTTGTCCGGCCAGAGGAGCCCGGCCAGGCCGAAGGCAAGTGCGAGCTGAATCACGAGCGACACGGCGAGAGCATACATGGCTGCCCCTGCTTACTTCCTCTGATATCCGAACCCGAGCTCGCGACCCTATGCGGTTCGGGGGGATAGCACCAGCCATTTCAGCAGCATGTTAACGACCGACAACACAATGCCGCCCCAGAAGGCGGCCATAAAAGTTTGAATGTGGAATCCGGGCACGAAAGCGGAGGCAAGCCGCAGCATGAACGCGTTGATAATGAACCAGAACAACCCCAGGGTGAGGATGGTCAATGGGAAGGTGAGCACCTTCAGAATGAGTCCCAGGGTGGCGTTGATGAAGCCAATGGCGATGGCTGCGATTAGAGCCGCGCCGGGACCAGTTACCACAAATCCCGGCACCACGCGCGAGGTGATCCATACCGCAACCGCGGTGATAATCCAGTGCAAGAGCATTCGCATGATTAGGGGGCTCCAATTTCGATGTAGCAACTATAAGGTTCTGGTGCGAACCCGACAACTGTGCCAGCGCGATGTGCGCTCATCGCCTTCCGGCTTGGCGCGCAAGCACGATGACCGTGCCATGCTGCCGCGCCTCGACCGCCGTCGGGTGACAATTCTCGCGGGAAAGATTCTAACCCAGCTCTAAGCTTTTATGCTGATCCCCTCTACGCTTGGCCAACGGTTTCGCTTGGAAGCCCAGTGTCGTCGTACCAACAGGTGGGTACCGTTGGCGATTTTCTTGCCTTGCCTCAGCAAGAGACCTCAGATGGGGAGTGGAATCAGACTTACGCATCCCGAGCAGGCTGGAGCTGTAGTACTTCAGTTATTTGACCCTTAATCGGTGACCCCGGAGAATGGCGCCATCCCCTACAGAGGCCCGCTTCGGAGGTCGGTGTGCGAACGTTTCCCTTCTTCATTGCAGCAACCCTCAGCGCCTTGTTCACAGTGACTCCTGCAGTTGCTGGCGCCGACGGTGAGGCAGCCCCTCGAGCCGAAGTCAATCAGGATGCCACGCCGGCTGAGAGCGGCCGGATGCTGGGGTCAAAAGTTGGTATCGGGGTCAAAATGTCGCCCCTGGGGGTGGGCATCGAGGCAGCTACACCGGTCACTTACCATACCAATGTGCGGGCCGGCTTCAACTTTTTTGGCTATAGCCGGGGCTTTACCGTAGATGGTATGAATTACGACGCCAACGTGAGCTTCCGCTCGTTTGAAACCCACTTCGACTGGTTTCCCTTTTCCAACGGTTTTCACCTCAGCCCCGGGTTCATGGCCTATAACGGCAACCGCATCAAGGCCAATGCATCGGTTCCGGGCGGACAGCAATTCTCGCTCGGCGGAATTACCTATCTGAGCGATACTGCCGACCCGATCACCGGCACTGGAAGCGTCGTATTTGGCACGGTAGCTCCAACCGTCCTGGTGGGATGGGGAAACCTGGTGCCCCGCAGTTCCAAGCACATCAGTGTTCCCGTGGAGATCGGCGCGGTTTTCGAGGGAACACCCAAAGCGACAATCGACCTGGTGGGAACCGCCTGCGATCCCACGGGTGCAGTCTGCCAGAATGTCGCCGACAACCAGGCGTTCCAAAACAACGTCACTGCCCAGCAGAACAAGCTGAACCACGACATGTCCTTCTTGAAGGCCTACCCTGTAATCTCCGTGGGCTTCGGCTACAAGTTCTAAGCGGAATCCGGGCCCTGGACACTGCCATCGGCTCCGGGGGAGGAGTGCTGGTCTCTCTCAGAACAGATTCCAAAGAAACTGGTTATAGACGTCGTGATGATATTGCACTTCCGGGGCCTTCACGAAGGTTCCTAGCAGGCGCGGGCAGCGGTCGGCGGAAGCCCGCTTCAAATCCAGGAAGCGCTCTTTCACGTCCTCGCCAAACAGCTTGGTGATCCACTCCGCCTTGCGAAAGTTTTCCATCGCATCGTAAATGTTATCGGGCAAATATCGCTGCGCCTGGCGCAGGTTCTTGATTTTGGCCGTGTCCCCCTCAAGACCGGTCTTGAAAATTGCGAACATCACCATATACGGATTCGCATCGGGAGCTACCGAACGTACCTCCACCCGCATGCTGCGCTCGTTGCCAATCGGGATGCGGACCATCGCCCCGCGATCCGTAGGCGATGCCTTCAGCTGATTGGGAGCTTCAAAGTGCGGGTCCAGCCGGCGATAGGCATTTACGCTTGGGTTCATGATGAGGCAAATGTCATTGCCGTGGGTGAGGATGCGGTCCAGGAACTCCCAGCCCATTTTGCTCAGCTTCTCGTCGCCTTTGGCATCCCAGAACAGGTTCTTGCCGTTTTTGCTGATGGACACGTTGGTATGCATGCCGCTGCCATTCACGCCCACCACAGGCTTGGGCAGGAACGAAGCCGTGCAACCCATCTTTGTGGCCACTTGCCGGCAGACCAGCTTGTAGAGCTGGATCTGATCGGCGGCAGCCACCACTTCCCCATACCCGTAGTTGATCTCGAACTGCGAAGGCGCGACTTCCGGGTGATCTTTTTCGTTTTGGAAGCCCATCGCGCGCTGCACTTCCGCCACGGTGTCGATGAAGGAGCGCAGCGTGTCTCCGGGCAGTGAGTGAAAATAGCCGCCGGTATTCACATATTCAAACTTGCCGGTTTCGTGATACCGGCGCTCGGCATCGGACCCGCGAAACAGAAAGCCTTCAATCTCGTTAGCAGCATTCAGGGTATAGCCCTGTTTGGCGTTAAGCTTATCCGCGTAGTGCTTCAGAATGCCGCGAATGTCGGCCGGATAGGGTTCCCCGTTCTTATCGATGACGTCGCCGAACACCAACACCTTGCCCGGCCCGAAAATGTCCGCCGGACCCCAGTAAAATGCGCCCCAATCAATACCCAGGCGCAAATCGCTTTCCCGCTGCGCGGTAAAGCCGCGAATGGAAGATCCGTCAAAGGTCAGGTTGTCCCAACTCTTGATCAGGAACTTCTTGTCATAGTCGAGCATGTGAAGTCGGCCTTCGAGATCGCTGAATAACACCGTCACGGCCTTGATCCGCTTCTCGCGACCCAAATAATCCAGACGCTCCTGTTGAATCTTGGACATGGCCACACGGTTCCGGCGTTGCTCTTTCGCCTTCAGGTTCAGCTCTTCCAGCTCGTCATAGGGAATCGCCAAGAAGTTTCGCAGTTCGTCTGACATGGATCTCCTTCAAGTTCGGTGGAATCGGAGTACAGGGAGTTAAGGGAGAACTCTAAGTTTCAGGGTACCGCGGGGGCTTCCTGTGTGCCAATCAAAAAAGATGATGGCGGAAATAGAGCGAATTTATAAGGCCAGGTTTCGGGCCTCAAGTCGGATCGTGACCCGTTTGGTACCCCGTGTTTCGAGGGCCAATCACCTGCTCCGGAGTCCATCCCGTCTCGCGCAAATGCCGGATGCTCAGCGCATCGTGCCGCTTGGCCAGACGGACTCCGGCTTCATCGAGCACCAGATCGGTGTGATAAAAGGCAGGCGGAGGCCAGCCGCATGCGCGGTACAGGAGCAGCTGACGCGCCGTGGATTTAATCAGATCGGCGCCACGTACAACCTCCGTGATTCTCATCAGGGCATCATCCACTACGACCGCCAATTGGTAGGCCGGCACGTCATCGCGACGCCAGACGATGAAGTCCCCGAAGTCGCGCCCGGCAAGGAAATGCTGGGGCCCAAGGTTTCGGTCGAGAAATTGAATCATTTCCCGGTTCGGCACTTGGAATCGCCAGTTCACGCCCGCCGGCTCACTCGAGCCCGCCCGGTCGGTCCGCGAGCGGCAGCGTCCGGGGTAGAGCGCCTCGTCGTCGAGACCGTTCGGGGCGCTTGCCGCCTGCTCCAGGTCCTTGCGTGAGCAAGTACAGGGATAAATAAAGCCGCCATCACGCAGCTTGCGCCAAGCCGCCAGGTAGTAATCCCGCCTCTGGCTCTGGGAATAGGGTCCATAGGGTCCCCCACAGTCCGGTCCCTCGTCCCAGTCAATACCCAACCAGCGAAAATCTTCGATCATGGCGCTTACGAACTCAGTCCGCGACCGCTCGGGATCGAGATCCTCGTTGCGCAGAACCAGCGTGCCTGAGTGTGCTTGGACCCGCTGGGCCGCGATCGAGAAGGTTCGCGCATGACCGAGATGCAAAAGGCCGGTCGGAGAAGGCGCGAGGCGGCCGCGATAGTTGCCCTCGCAGGTAGCCATTGCGCTATTTTAAGCGTCGACGGTCAGACGATGATCCGGCTTCGAGTGCAGAAGGAAGCTGGGCTCGTACAAAAGCACTAGAGCTTCGGTCGAGCCGGCGTCATATCATGTAGATTTTCGAAGCTATGGTTCCATCCCGGTCCGTTTTGATCCGAGGGTTAGCGGGCCTCGTCGTCGCCTATCTGGGATTTATCGCATTCCTCTGGTGGACGATGCGGCGGCCGCCCGAGCAGTTTGGCCGAACCATGGCCCATATGCCTGCTCCGGCCGTCTTTCTTCTCGCTCCTTTTGAATCTCTTTGGAGCGAGGCGCGCGCCGGAAATCTTCGAGTGGGAGATGCCGCTCCCGATTTCGAGCTCGAGAAAATCGACAAGTCGGGACGAATTCGACTATCGGACCTGACTTCGCAGCAACCGGTGGTTTTGATCTTCGGCAGCTATACCTGACCGCCGTTCCGGCGGGAGGTTCCCGGCCTGAACCAGCTCTATGACGAGTACAAAAACCAGGTCGCCTTTCTGGTGGTCTACATTCTCGAGGCTCATCCGAGTGACGTGTGGCAGATGGAAACGAACATCCGGGACAAGGTGGTTTTCGCCAGCCCGAAAGATGAAGGCGAACGCCAGTTCGTCGCCGGCACTTGTGTTCGCAAGCTCGGAATCAAATTTCCGGCTGTCGTCGATACGTTTTCAAATACCACCGAACAGGCCTACACCGGCTGGCCGGACCGCATGTATCTCATCGACAACCAGGGAAAGGTCGCGTACAAGAGCCGGCCCGGACCTTTCGGTTTCAAGCCGGAACAACTGCGTGCGGCACTCGAGCGATTACTCGGTAGGGGCGCTTCCTAGAAATGAGCCTTCAACTCAATGTCCGCCGTCGCGAAGGAATTGCCAGGCGCTTTTCTCCGGCTGAGCCTGCGCGTGGGCTTGCCAGGCTGCCCCGAACCCCGCAAGATCCCTTGGGTTGAGAGCCTCGAGGCCAACCTGATGCTCGTGGCCCCCGGACACTGCTTTGCTCCATACCACGCGGAACTGGGCTTTGTGTTGCTTATATTGCACCGTGATCAGGCTCCCCACTTCGAGTGGCTGACGCAGCGCGCCCAGACGGACACCGGGTGAGCTGACGTCGAGCGTGTGCACGATTTCGGAATAGGACTTTCCGGCACCATCGTTTCCCGAAATTCGCACCGGCAAGACCGCTTTCACACGGTTGCGGCGGCGTGTCTCGGCTTTGCCTTCGGCTTTCGCTGTTTTCATTTGAGGAACTGCGGCTGATCTTGGGCTATCTTGAGGATATCGACGCCCATCCACAGTCTAGAGTGTATTCATCCGCCCCGCGTTCTCCAATGGCCCAAAAGTAATGGCGCGGCCGGCGGGAATTGCTCAATCCTCCCGTAAACGAATGAAAACAGCCCAGCGGCCGCACCCTGCGGTCGGATCCCCCGGGCGGCCCGATTGTCGTTCGAGCCCGGGCATGTGCTCATCTAATCATTGGTAACTATTACGACTGGCTAGGGAAAGTTCCCTAGCAACTCGTTGTCCAGAGGTGGGTTTACACCAATGGGTATAAGGCAAGGCAGCTCCAGGGCGGTAAACTGGAGTCAGGTGGAGAAGCGGGAACGAGCCTCCAAGGAGCAGTAAGCAATGAAATCCTTTTGGCGATTGGTTTATGTGAGCGTATGGATCGGGCTGTTGACTACGAGCACCTGGGCAGCAGCTCAGACCGAGGACGCAGATCAAGCGGATCCTCCCGGCCGGGTGGCGCGGGTGGACTATATGACGGGGGAGGTTTCAGTCCAGCCGCACGGCACTGACGAGTGGGTGCAGGCTGATCAGAATCGTCCGCTTACGCTGTCCGATAACGTATGGGCTGATAAGGATTCTCGGGCTGAGTTGGATCTTGGCACCGGTCGCTTGCGCATTAATTCAGAAACCAGCATCACGCTAACCAACATCACCAATGACGCCGTGCAGATCGCGCTGCATCAGGGAACCTTGAATGTTCACGTGCGCCATTTGTATGCCGGCGAGGTCTGGGAGGTCGACACCCCCAATCTGGCATTCTCGCTCTCGCGAACTGGCGATTACCGCTTCGATGTGGACCCCAATGCCGATGCTACCTCAGTCACGGTCTGGAAAGGTGAAGGCGAGGCCACCGGCCAGGGGACTGAAGTTCGCCTCAAGGAAGGCGAGCAGGCACAGTTTACCAATGGCAATTCCCTGACTCATCAGACGCACGATGCGCCCGCTCCCGACGGTTTCGATGACTGGTGCCGTGTTCGTGACCAAGGCGAAGATCGTTCGGCCTCGATGGGGCACGTGGCTCCTGGTGTGGTTGGGGGCGACGATCTCGATCAGTATGGAACGTGGCGTCAAAGCCCCGATTACGGCTGGGTATGGTCGCCGACCGGGGTTGCACCCGGATGGGCACCCTACAGCTACGGCCAATGGGTTTGGCAAGCACCGTGGGGTTGGACGTGGGTGGACGCTTATCCCTGGGGATTTGCGCCATTCCACTATGGACGCTGGGTATGGTGGGGCGGCGCCTGGGGCTGGGCACCTGGGCCTTATTGGGTTCGCCCCTGGTATGCGCCGGCTATGGTCGCTTGGTTTGGCGGCCCACACTTTGGCTTCAGCTTTGGTTTCGGCTTCGGAGTCGGTTTCGGCTGGTGCCCGTTGGGCTGGGGTGAGCCGTTCTACCCCTGGTATCACGTGTCTCCCTACTATTTCCACAACGTGAATATCGCTAACACGCGGATCACCAACATCAACCACATCAGCAATGATTTCTTCCGCAACGGCGGCAGGACACCGATGTGGACAGGCGGCAGAATGCCGCAGTTTGCCAACAAACCGGGCGCCATGACCGCCATGGCAAGAACCGGCCTCGAACACGGCTTGCCGGTTCGTGGAAATTCCGTGAAAGTCTCTGCGAATCAGCTGCAGGGAGCATCGGCCCTGGGCAGAATCGATGCCAACCCCACCCGTACAGCCACGCTGGGTGGGCGTCTCGCACGACCACCGGCCGCAACCTTGTCCGAGCGGCCGACCGTAAGTCGGATGACTCCCCCGGCAACTCGGCAGACAGGGCTGACGAGTGGTCGAGAGAATGCAGCCACCCGTCCGAGCGCTGGGCAAAGCGCAAGAGCTAGTGAAGTTGCTGGCGCTGCCGGCAATCGAGCCGGCTCTGCGCCCGGGCAACGATATGTACCTCGACCGCCGCAAAGCTCGCAGAGTAGAACCGAGCCATCGATGGTTGCGATGAACCATAGCGTGCCACGCCCTCCAAGCGAAACCAGACCGGGAAGCACGTCTTTGGACAGGATGGGGACGCCGACGAGATCGCAGGTTCCGCGCCCGAGCGGGCAGGTGGCGCCTCGATCGAGCCACTACTCTGGCAATCAGGGCAGTTACTACGCGCGGTCATACCGCGACTACGCCGGGACCTACTCGAACCGTGCCTATTCGAACTACGGCGGCTACGGTCGCGCCGGGAATTCCAGTTCGCGCTACGGGGCTCCTCCCTCCTCGACCTACGGTGGCCACCGTTCGTACTCCGCGCCGTCGCATAGCTCTGGGGCATCCAGTGGATACTCGGGAGGCTCGCACGGCGGAGGGGGAGGCGGCCACGCCTCGGGAGGGTCGCACGGCGGACATCGCTGAACCGACCCAAACGGATTTCGCTGAAACACGCCGCTCCTCTCGAGCGGCGTTTTTCATGCCCAAACAGCGCTGCTAGCTTGTTTGCGTCTTGTTGGGTTCAGCTCCCTGGAAGGCCGTATGAAACTACGCCGGCCGTTTGCGGGTGGCCAAGGCCGAGCCATCTTGCCTCGAGAACACCGAGCATAAGCGGATCGATGCCCGCATCAAGGTCGGCCATAGTTTGGGCTTGAGCTGCGTGGAAGAATGAAGGATGAGCGGTTTCGCTGACCTTTCCGGAGTCACCGGCAAAAATGGTCTCGGCGATATCGAAAACTATGACCTCGGGTTCGGCCCTGGCCGCCTGGCACATGGAGGGGCAATGGGCTAAGGCTTTATCATTGACAGGTACGGCCAGAAACCCCAGAGGCGTCGATAGGGAACGAATGATTGCCGGCAAACGAATCGCGGTGGTATTGCCCGCTTACAACGCGGAAAAGACCCTGGAGGCAACCGTGCGTGAGTTGCCCGGACTGGTCGACACCACCATCCTGGTGGATGATCACAGTTCCGACCATACCGTCGATGTGGCCAAACGGCTGGGTCTGCAGTTCTTTGTGCACGACCGGAACTACGGTTATGGGCGCAACCAGCAAACCTGCTACCGCGAAGCCCTGGCCTCGGGCGCGGACGTGATTATCAT
This sequence comes from Terriglobales bacterium, assembly GCA_035622455.1. Classification (GTDB taxonomy): domain Bacteria; phylum Acidobacteriota; class Terriglobia; order Terriglobales; family Acidobacteriaceae; genus JAFAGX01. The sequence continues at coordinate 2,178 of DASPVG010000087.1, read as the reverse complement.
GCTGCATCCGGACTATCAGTACACCCCGCTTCTGGTCTCGGCGATGGCCAGCATGGTGGCTTACGATGTCTATGATGTAGTGCTCGGCTCGAGGATTATTGGGGGGCAGGCACTGCGGGGAGGCATGCCAATATGGAAGTACGTTGCCAATCGCTTCCTGACCGCCTGTGAAAACTTCTTTCTGCACGTGAAGCTTTCCGAATACCATACCGGCTATCGCGCCTTCAGCCGCAAGGTGCTCGTTACCCTCCCGCTGCTAGAGAATTCCGACGATTTTGTTTTCGACAATCAGATGCTCGCGCAGTGCGTACATTTCGGTTTTCGCATCGGAGAGGTATCTTGCCCGACGAAGTATTTCGCCGAAGCGTCCTCCATCAATTTTCGTCGCAGCCTTACCTACGGGCTGGGAGTGCTCTTTACCACCCTTCAATTTGTGTTGCAGCAGTGGGGAGTCGCACGGTTTCGCATTTTTAGTTCCCAAGGGCGGAGATTAGGGACCGTGTCTTACTACGTGAGCGGCAGCGAAGTCGGAAGGCCGAGCTGAGTCCTCACTGGCCGCGTCCGGGTGCGAGTCAGCCCGCACAAATTGCGCCCCCAGTCGCGTGCACGTAGCATCTATACAGCCATGGCGACCGCCACCGTCCAAACCGCAAATGCGCAGCGCCAGCTGGTGCTGAGTGAGATTCTCAGCTTTGCCTACGACACGTTTTGTGCCAACAAGGTGCGCTTTGCCCTGACCGCGTTGGGCATGATGATCGGGACCGCCTCCCTGATTCTGGTCGTTACCATCGCCATGACCGGCAGGCAGTATGCCCTCAACCAGATTCAATCGATTGGCACAAACATGATTGATGCGGAATACCAGGGCGGGGACGGGGGCTCGACTCCCGATCTGCTTACCATCGACGATATGTACGCCGTGCTAACCCAGGTTCCGGGGATTGTGGCTGCCTCCCCTGTGGTTCCGCTCGACGACCGCATCCCGATGGGGGGCGGCAAGGTAAGCGATTTGCGCGTCCTGGGCGTTTTCCCCGAATATCGGTCAGTACGCAACCTGTTGATTCTTTCCGGGCGCTTCTTTGACGACCAGGATGAACAGGCGCGAAACAAAGTTGGCGTGATGCAGCAAAGGCTGGCGGATCAAATCTACGGATCAGTGGATAACGCCATCGGTAAGGTAGTCAAGGTGGGCGGGTTGCCCTTCACGATTATCGGAACATTCCGGGAGCGCGTGAATACCTTCGGAATGTCGGAGGTCACGAACAACAGCCTGGTGATTCCCTACACGGTATCTCGTTTCTTCACCGACTCAGGCAACGTCCGGCAGCTCTACTTTTCCGCCGCCGAACCGTCCATGGTGATTCCGGTAACCGAACAGGTAAAGAAGGTCCTCGAGGCGCGCCACCGGCCGGAGTCGATCTACGTTGTGCAGAATCTGACCGAGGTGGTTGCCGTGGCGAATCGAATTGCCATCGCCCTGACTTGGGTGTTGTTGCTGATCGCCGCCGTCACCCTCGTGGTCAGCGGCATTGGAATCATGAATATCATGCTCGCCACCGTAAGTTCGCGAATTCGCGAAATTGGCATTCGCAAGGCGATCGGAGCCACCAATCGCGAGATCCGCTTTCAGTTCTTGTCGGAGGCTATTCTTATCTCTCTGATTGGAGGGTTGATCGGTGTGGTGATTGGCCTGGCGCTGCCCTTTTCGATGCGCTTCCTGACCGAGTACCGCATCCCGATTTCCGGGCTATCGGCGATCGTAGCCATCGCCGTCTCCTCGCTGGTGGGCACGCTGTTTGGAACCGTTCCCGCCGCGCGCGCGGCCAAGCTCGATCCGGTCGAGAGCCTGCGCTACGAATAACTCATGGTTTCTCAAACCACGACAAACCATGCAATCCTGAAACGGCGGGGTTTCACAGCCCAACGGACGAAAGAGCCGGGCTGGTTGGCCCGGCTTTTCAGTCCCTCTTGAGAACCACTGCTCTCTCTCAAGATCTCTTCGATCACATCACCAGTGCAAGGTTTTCTAACTCGTGTTGCAGCACTGGCATCGAACATCCCGACATTTCCACGCGTCCGGCGGCGTCCATCGCCGCCTGGGGAGAAACTCCATAACCGCGCCCCATCAAGAACACCTGCAGCAGCTCCGCCGCATCTCTGGAATCGACGATTCCTGCT
>DASPVG010000086.1:0-17259 GCA_035622455.1 Terriglobales bacterium | reverse complement strand
CCGAGCGTTCATCGTTCCCGCCGGCAATTCCCATAATGCCTGGCCTGCGGCATAGCGATACTGATGCATCAGCAAAATGTGGTCCGTGTCTGGGAATGGCGCGATCACACAAATCCCTGGATGGCGAATCGTACCGCGGGTGATTGTGATACCGGTCGTTCGATCGAGAATGGTTTCCTGATTCACAATCCAGCGCAGCTCATGTCGATCGTCTGAAGGACGCAGCTCGCGGTACGCGGTCTCGACCTTCTGCCACTCGAATCGGCTCCTCCATTTTTCTTCCGGGCTCAGGGTTTTCTTCTCCTTGTCCAATTCGCACCTCGCCTCTTAGCTTTTCAAAACGATATCAGAGTCGGCATCAACCGTTAGGGCAGATGCGGCGAAGAGTTTCAGGATACCTTCCATAATCACCGCATCCGGTGCATGGGGCTCGAAAGGCCGCAGCACTGCCTTCGAGAAATTAAATCCCGCCTCGACCAACCGAATCCAATCGGACAGCGACAGTTCGGGTTTCAAAGTGCGGCGGCAGTTTGACAAGTCAAAAAAATGAGCTTGATTAGCGGATATCTCTGGACCGGGTTCTTTGTTGTCTGGGTGCTGTGGGCGATTGGGACCAAGCCCACCGAACGGCGGGAGAGCATCGCATCGCGTGTCTCCTACACCCTGCTCGTGGTGCCAGGTTTCTATCTGCTCTTTGCCCACCACGTCAGGCACGCTTGGCTCCTCCGGCCGATTCTGCCGCAGGCTCCTTGGGTCCAAGGGTTAGGAGTCGGTATTACCGCTGCGGGACTGCTCGTTGCCGTTTGGGCGCGCCTTTACCTCGCTGGCAACTGGAGCGGCACCGTAACCGTGAAAGTCGGCCATGAATTGGTCCGCTCGGGACCTTACCGTTGGGTGCGACACCCCATTTACTCCGGTATTCTTCTGGCAGTGCTCGGTACTGCCCTCGAACGCGGCCAGCTGCGCGGTGCGATCGCCTTGGTGCTGATTTACGCCGGGTTCTTTCTAAAAATTCGCAGAGAAGAACAATTTATGAACGACGCCTTCGGTGCGCGCTATGACGAGTATAGGCGCACGACCGGCATTCTGATTCCTCATCCGACAAAGCGAAGTAGGCATTGCTGATTCGCGTTGCTGCTGGGCGGCGCAGGCAGGGATCATCTGGCAACGAATGGTTGGTTCTTCAAGTAGTGATCAAACCACTCGACGGTTCGTTCGATGGCATCGATTTGGTTCTCCCGTTTGGCAAAGCCGTGGCCTTCATCCGGGTAGTAGTGGGCTGCCACCATTTTGCCTTGCTTCTTCAGGATGGTCTCCGCCTGTTCCGCTTCTTCCTTTGGGTCACGAATGTCGTTGGCGCCTTGCAGGATCAGCAGAGGGGCCTTGGCATCCTTGAAGTACTTAATGGGCGATGCATCCTCATAGGACTGGCGGTCCTTCACCGGATCTCCCAGGATCGATTGATCGTATTGTTGGAGAGTGGGCTCTTCGTGTTCCTGCTCGGTCAGCCAGTCGGTTATGCCGAAGAGCTCGACGCTCGCCGCCCAGACGTCTGGCGTCCTGCCAATGGCGATCATTGCCATATAACCGCCGTACGAGCCGCCTGTAATGCCGATCTTCTTGGAATCCACGTACCCGGTACTCGAAAGAAAACGCGCCGCGTATACCTCGTCCTCGAGGTCCCCGCCGCCAAGGTCTTTGTAGTTGGCCTTCTGAAATTCCATTCCGTAACCGGTGGAACCACGAACATTCGGCGCAATGCAGACGTAGCCGCGTGAAGCGAGTGCTGCGGCGGTCTTATTAAAGCTGTCCACCGTCTGGCCCGTGGGGCCGCCGTGTGGGAGCACGACCCCGGGATTGCTGCCATCTCGTTTCAGGTTGAACGGCACCCAGAGAAAGGCGCTGATGGTCTTATCGTCAAAGGTCTTGTAGTGCACTAACTGGGAAGAAGGCAGACGCGACGGATTCAGACTGGCCACGGCTGAAAAAGTCAATTGCCGTGACTTGTGGGTAGCGACCTCATACACCCACAGATCAGCTGGCTCGGTCGAACTTTGGTGGGAAACCAGCAGGCGATCGCCCGAGGGCGAGTACGCTCTAGGATTGCCCGCCGGAGAATTGATTCCCTCGGGGAACGGCAGCTTGGCTCGATTGCCAGACTTGCGGTCGACCACGTAGATTTCGGTGCGGCCGTCTGCGTTCAGGGTATAAGTAAAACTCTTCGCATCGGGAGAAAACTCTCCCGCGCTCGCCTCCCACTTGACGTCAGTGACCCAGGTTCGCTTTTTGCTGGCGACATCGAGCAAGGCGACGTTGTCATATCCGCCTTTCTCGTTGGAAGTGATCAGCAGTGTCCGGCCGTCGGGCGAAACCGAGGACAGACGGTAGACAACGTCACCCTGGTGGGGAGTCAGATTTTCCTGCTTGCCGGTTGCTACGTCGATGCTATAAACATCCGAGTCCGTATGGCCGGCATTCGCACGGTCAGCATAAATCGTCTTTCCATCTGCGCTCCAGATCGATGCGTACCACTCGCGGTTCTTGGTTTGCTCATCGGTGACTTTGCGAACTTTCCTGGTCTTCCAATCGAGCAGCGCGACGTCGGTGGTCGACGAAGACTTGGGCCTGTAGGAAATGGCCAGCATGCTGCCGTCGGGAGACCAATGGGCGTTCGTTTCTGACACCTCCGGAGTATTCGTGAGATTGATGAGCTCTCCGCCATCGCTCGGAACCGCGAACAGATCGTAGAGTTCTCCCCCGCCGAAATCCTGCTCAAAGACAATCCATTTTCCATCCGGAGACCAGACCGCGTCCTCTTGGCGGTCCTCGGATTCAAGCAGTTGAATCGGCCATCCACCGGCAGCCGACACTTTCCAGAGATTGAATCTTCCGGTCAAATTCGTGGTGAAGACCACTTCGCGCCCGTCCGGGGACCAGGCCGGTCCAAACGTACTCCGGGTGTAATAGAGTTGGGAAATGGGGACCGGACCTGCCGCCGGGTTGGGAATGGATACGATAGACCTCGGATCGGTGATTTGCCGGTCCTGCGGCGACGCGGCAGCCAGCAGGAGCAGACTGGAAAGGCTGATCAGGATTCGACGGCTAAACTCTAGGAAGGTTTTCGCAGGCCGCATTTTCACCTCACCGCTGGCTACAAGATTCGAGTGCAGACCGACAGCCAATGGCAACCCTCTACCACCGGAGTTCTCCGGAACGGGGCCTTCCATTGCGGTCAACGAGAAGCAACCGATGGTGCCTGGGCCAGCGCTGCATCTTCCGCCGGGTAGTCAAACTGATGCGAAGTGGGCCCGGTCGGTGGATTCGCCTGTTCCCAGGAAATCGTCTGTCGGATGGCCTCCTCCGGCGGGAAGGGCTCCTTGTAGGCAAGCTCCTGGCGAATCCTCTCCGAGCTGGCGGCCAGGTGTTGCGACCATTTGCCCGGCATGAGCAGGTGCTTTGGTGTTTGCCGGGTTGGTAAGACAACCCATCTCCCGTGCCAACCGGTCTGGGCCGCGACCTTCGTCTGCCATTCGAGTTCGGAAAGACTCGGCTCTTCAGAAACGTGGTAGATCCGTCCTACGGCACGCGCCGATACCGATGCCAGGGCGATCGCATGCGCCACATTCTCGACATAACCTCGCGGTCCTCGCCAGGCGGCGTAGTCCTCGGCCAGGAGGATTGCCGGTCTGCCATCTCTTATCCGTTTCAGGATTCCATGCAACCGATGCAGTGGATCTCCCGGGCCATAGACCATGGGCAACCGAACCACCGTGCCGCCAGTTCGGCTGGCCATGACCGCTTGTTCCACTGCGATTTTGTCGTAATCCGTATTCAGCCAAGTGAATATACCCTTCATGGTCTCGACCACTTCCGGCGGGTAGGCGCGGCGCACCGTACGTACGGGGGAGTCCTCCGTGATGGGCATCGGTTCCAACCCGCCAGGTTCGGTGCCTTGCAATACTCCCCAAGCACGGTACACATCCATACTGCTGATGGCAACCACGCGCGCGCGCAGCTCAGCGGCGAGATTTACCAGCTGGTCGGCCTGCTCGCCGGAACTCAAGATCATGTCGATCATGATTTCGGGAGCGAAGCGGCGAAGCTGAGCTGCATATTCTGGCAGTCGATCACGATCACCTTGGATTTGCGCAATGCCTCGATTCGACGAGAGATCCGGCTTGCGATGAAAAACGCCTACGTCGTGTCCGGCCGCACGCAATTCACCGACTAGCGGTGTCCCAATAAAGCCGTTTCCACCCACTACTAGGATTCGCATGGTCAAACCTGGTCGGTGAAATCCGATCTGAGAGAGCCTCCATCGAGGTTGCTTCCGCTGCTTGGAACTTGGAAGCGTCTCCGGCTCATTCTAGTCCAAGTGCCAATACCGGTGGTTCTGGTTCGCACGACGCTGAGTGCTTCGCTCGCGACCGTGTCGATGATAGGTTATTTCGCGATCCAAGCTGGAGCGTCGGCGCGTATGAACTCCTTAACACCTTCCCTCCCCGTCAGACTTAGCCAGAGCGGCCCGCCTTCTCGCTCCAGGTGCAGGTCAATGTCGAAGAACGGACAGCAGTCACGCTCATAGGCAGCCCATTCAGCAACGAGCCGCACAATGCTGGGATCGGCAGGAAATTCAAATTCATATCCATTGGGAAGTTCTCGAACCCCCTGCTTCAACGAGAGCAGTTTAGGTCCGAGCTCATCAAAGTGATGCTTCCTTTGGTCCGGAGTCAGCGCCAGACGGTTACAGGCGAAGGCTGAGTGCTGCGGTTTGGTTTTTGTCGGGTCGGTCTGACCCAATACCCGTCCAGGCAAGATGCCTACGGCTAAACCAAACAAGGCGAACAAGATTGAAGCCAAGGCCAAGGCGATCGAAGTTTTGCTCATATTCTTTACTCCTTTTCGGCAGAAGCAGATTCTCCGCCAGAGATTTCAGCAATCTGTTGGCAGCGGTTTCTCGACGGTCCGCTTGGAATCAAGCTACGACTTCAAGCCGACTTTAAGGCAACAGGCATTTTTGTAAATTCTTTGTCATGGCAAGAATCGTCGCAGAAGATTCATCTATGATTCGGCCATGCCGCTGCTGACGATCTCCGAGGTCGCAAGCCAGATCGGACTTCGCCCCTCGGCCATCCGCTATTACGAGCAAATCGGGGTTCTTCCTAAGGCGCATCGCATCAGCGGACAGCGGCGCTATGACATGACCGTTCTCTATCGCTTGTTCGTGATCCAGCGCGCACGGCGCACGGGCTTCACACTCGACGAGATCAAGCAGCTTTTTTATGGTTTTCGCGCCGGGACCCCGCCTTCCGCCCGTTGGCAGAAGTTGAAGACGCGGAAGATGATCGAACTTGATCGAATGCTCGAGAACATTCAGACGATGCGGGACTTAGTTCAGGAGCACGGTACTTGCGCCTGCAAGGCACTTGAGGAATGTGGAAAGAAGATGTTCGAGGCTCATTCGACCAACGACTTAAACGCCATCACGACCGGTGTCGCAGGCGTCGTACCGCCCATTCGTCCGAAACAGGGCAAATACAAAAAATAGGCATCTGGCATCGATCCCAGGGTCTCCGCAATGCTTCTGTCTGCGTCCTCTCTTGCTGGGCTCGAGACGAGCTACGAGTGTGTCGTCGGAGGTTTTTGGGGTGGAACGTTCTGATTCAGTCGGAAGAAGTTCCTGGGATCATAGTGCGACTTAACCCGAACCATGCGGTCCCACCTTTCCTGATAGACTTCCGGCACGCGATCCTGCTCATCGGCACTCATAAAGTTCACGTAAGCGCCGGGCTTCATCGCTGGTCGAAGTCGATTGAAAAGTCCACGAACCCAGGAGATGTTGGTGGCGTCGGCGGAAGCCTCCGACCAGCTCGCCAGCAGGTTCAGGATGAAAGGAGCACTGCGGTCTCCAAATGCGGTCTCCGCCGCTCGGATCTGCGCGGCCGCACCTCCAAGATAGGCCAGTTCCATTTGGGTTTCCGATGTGGGAACGGTGGAAACTGCCTCAACCATGCGATCGATACTGCCGTCGTCGAGACCGTTGAAATAACCAGATTTCGTGTAATAGCGATGGCCATGGGGAAACTCGGCGTCGGCCATGGTCTGCAAGTCCATAAACGAGACCCTCTTGCTGCTTACCGAATCCGGATGGCACATGGAAAGCGCGTATTTCAGATAAGGACGAGCAGAGGTGGGGTCGCCAGTCCAGATCAGGGAGTTGGCGGCCACAGGCCTGCCTCGGAGCTCGCGAGGCACTGATTTTCTGTCGGGAGCAAGGCGCAGACTAATGTTCCACTTCAAGTCAAATGGTGCCTCGGCCATGAAGCTTCTCCAGAATCGGAGGAGCGAGCGAATGTCAGTCTGCGGGGACAATCCTTCCGCCAGCACCACAGCGGTAAGCGGATGAAGTTTCAGTTCGAATTCCGTCACCACTCCGAAGTTGCCGCCACCACCGCGCAAGGCCCAAAACAAATCCACATTCTCGCTCGAGCTGGCATACACCAGAGAACCATCGGCGGTGACGAGGGTAAATCTTTCGACGTTATCGCAGGACAACCCGAATCGCCGACTGAGCCACCCGGTCCCTCCACCCAAAATCAGTCCCGAAGCGCCGGTGTGAGAAACCACGCCCGAGGGAAAGACCAGTCCTGCCTTCTGTGTCGCGGCATCAACCGATCCCAGCAGGCAACCGCCTGCGACCCAAGCGCGGCGACCATGGGCATCAACTTTGACCTGTCGCATTCGCGAGAGGTCAATCACCAGGCCACGATCGCAAGTGCTAAAGCCTGCAAGGCTATGGCCGCCACAACGGACAGCGGTCAGAATTCCAATCTCAAATGCGGCTCGTACCGCGTTTTGCACATCCCTGACCTCTGAACAGAGAGCGATGAGTCCCGGGGTTCGCGCGACCAGACCGTTCCAAACGGCCCGCGCCTCTTCGTAGCCGCTCTCCCCGGGACGAAGCAAATTTCCCTTAAACCGCGGCTTGAGCGAAGAGTAAACTTCTTCGCTAGCTTCGACCATCGCGTGTGTTCCCCGCGAGCGATCTTACAGAAAAGCATGGGAAACGACCATGACCTGTTGCTATCGGAGGTGAGATTGAGCTATGAGGAACCGGATTCCATTTCGTGTGCAGCCCATGCTTGCGACACTCGTTCCTAAAGCCTTCGACAGAGCCGGATGGGTCTATGAAGAGAAATATGACGGGGACAGGATCGTCGCCTATAAGGAAGAGAAGCGGGTCCGCCTGCTCTCTAGAAATGGAAAAGACCGAACCGATAAGTTTCCTCGAATCACCTCCGCCATCCGGAACCTACAACCGGTCACACTCCTTCTTGATGGCGAGATTGTTGTGTTTGACAAAAAGGGGGTTTCCCGATTCCAGCTCCTTCAGCGGGGCAAAGGCGAACCGGTGTACGCCGTTTTTGATTGCCTTTTTCATGCAGGCAAAGATCTGCGGCGTAAACCCCTGTCCATGCGACGCGATGTGCTGGAGAGAACGATCGGCTCGAGCAAGGTGCTCTTACCGTCGCACAGACTCGCAACGAACGGTCTCAAGGCCTTCCGCACAGCGCAGCATTGCGGGTACGAAGGATTGGTTGCGAAAGATCTTTCCGCTCCGTATGTGGCAGGCCGCTCAACCCAGTGGCTGAAAGTAAAAGTTCACCAGGAGGACGAGTTCGTGATTGCCGGTTATACCAAGCCGGCTGGCTCGCGGCTACATTTCGGCGCTCTTCTCCTCGGCGCCTATGGGAACGCCAAGCTGCACTATGTCGGAAAAGTCGGAACGGGATTCGGTCAGAGAACCCTCGCTGCGCTATACCAGCGATTCCGGCCACTGGTGAGAGCGCAACCCGCGTTGTGGGATCCCCCGCGCGAGAAGGGCGTGGTTTTTCTAGCACCTCGGCTCATCGCCCAAATCTCGTTCCAGGAGTGGACAGCAGACAAGAAGCTGCGCCAGCCGGTTTTTCTAGGCCTGCGGGACGACAAACGTCCTCGGGATGTGGTCTTACCGGAGTTCCGCGCATGAAAAGGGTTAAGATGACCTACGATCGTAACGAAAACGGGGAGCCTGATCAGAATCCCGCGCTCGAGTCTTGGCGGGAAGTCATTGGCAGGAATACTATAATCCTAAGTAACTAACTTAGGTATCCTGGGTCGCCCCGACGTTGCCATTCGAGAAGAGGTGTGTGCCATGGAAATTCACCAACGAGTTATATTCCACGACAACTACCGGTCGAGCGTTCTATCGACGATCCTGCTACTGCTGCCCAGTCTTCTTCTGGCACAGAGCTTTCGCGGCTCGATTCGCGGCAAGGTGGTTGACCCTAGCGGGAGTGTGATCGTTGGGGCACAGATCACGGCCAGGAACGTCGCTACCGGCCAGGTGCGCGAGGGCGTGACTGGGGAAGACGGCGCGTATGTTCTTGCAGAATTGCCCGCAGGCGAGTACGCGGTCACGGCGAAAGCGGCAGGGCTGTCACCTCAGGTCCAAAATGTTATTGTCAAGGTTGGCCTCGACACCACCGCCGACTTCGGCCTCCAGCTGCAGAAGCAAACCGAAGAAGTGACGGTCATTACCACTACCCCAATCGTGGACAGCACGCGCGATGTGCTGGGGGAAGTAGTAGACCAGAAACAGGTCACCGACCTGCCTCTCAATGGTCGTGATTTCGGCAAACTGGTAGCTTTGGTACCGGGCGCGACCGTGGAGCCGGCTGGAGTGGCGGCGGTCCAGGACGGTTTCGGACAGTTCAGCATCAACGGCAACCGCGACCGCTCGAATAACTACACCCTGGACGGTACGGACAACAACGATCCTTTTTTTAACAACTCCGCGCTGAATCAGACCGGCATCGGTGGAGCGCCCGCGTCGCTGCTGCCGATTGATGCCATTCAGGAATTCAATCTGGAATCGCAGTTCCCGTCGGAATACGGGCGGAATAGCGGTGCCGTCATCAACATCATCACCCGATCGGGAACCAACCAGTTCCACGGCACGGCCTTCGAATTCCTGCGCAATGACATCTTTGACGCCAGAAATTATTTTGATCGAATTCCGGCGCCCGAGAGCGCATTTATCAACAACCAGTTTGGCGGCTCGCTTGGCGGCCCCGTGATCAAGGACAAGACATTTTTCTTTGGGGCCTACGAAGGGCAGAGAGAGCGGGTGGGCTCCGATTTTACCTTCCTGGTGCCGACGCCGGGGCAGATCGCCTCAGCCCAAAGCTATGTTCGCTCCACCGGAGTCACTCCCAACCCGGCACTTACCAAGATGCTGAGCTTCTTTCCCCAGCCTACGGGCTTCAACGGAACCACCGGAACTGTGGCTGGCTCGGTAAAGGACACGAACGATGTCGACAGCTTCATCGTGAAACTGGATCAGAGTATCGGCCTTCGTGAGCAGCTGTCCGGCCGCTATGCGTATGCCAGCAGTGAACAGGTGTTTCCTTTGGGCGGCCTTGGATCCGGCGCCGGTTCACGCTTGCCCCAGTTCGCTCAGCAGTCCCCCACTCGCGTGCAGGTGGTTTCGGTCAGCCTCCTCTCGACGCTAAGCGCCCAAAAGGTGAACGAGGTACGCTTTGGCTATAGCCGTTATCGCACTTCGTTCACGTCCTTGGACGCAAGCTTCGATCCCTCGACTCTGGGAATTGACTTCGGCACGGGCAAGACCGGATTACCGGAGATCGATTTCGGCGGAATCTTTGAGAACCTGGGAGCCACCGCGTACAGCATCCCGCGGGGACGTGTCAGCCAGAGTTTCCAGTTTCTGGATAACTTCACCTGGACGGTTGGCCGTCACACGGTTAAGTTTGGCGGGGAGTACCGTCGCGCCAACGTGAATGCCTTCAATGACAACCTGGAACGCGGCGACTTTGTCTTTGCACCGAATAACGGTTTCATCCCAAGCAATACGGGGGCCGACATTTTGGCTGCGTTTTATCTCGGTTACGATTCTTACGTCAGTGCGGAATCGGGAAACACTCAGCGCACGACCATCAACAACGGTTTCTCCTTCTTCGCCCAGGACGATTTTCGTGTAACCTCACACCTCATCCTCAACCTGGGCTTGCGTTGGGAGTATTTTGGCCCGATCAGCGAGGAGAACAACCTGCTGGCCAATCTTGCCCCCAATGGAAGCCTTGCGATGGTGGGTACCAACGGGCTGAACGCCGCCTACAAACGGGACCTGAACAACCTCGGCCCGCGGGTAGCCATTGCCTGGAGTCCGCTTCAGAAGACCGTCGTAAGGGGTGGCTACGGAATCTATTACGACTACATCCCGCAGGACCTGCTGATCGCCAACTATACCGACGATGCTGGTTTAGTAACTCCTCCCCTGGGTCCTCGACCCGTCCTGCCGTTGAACTTCAACTCAGGGCAGTGGATGGGTGCGCCGGGTCCGGTACTGACTGCTGCCACACCACCGTTTCCGATATTCTTCACGCCGCAAAACCTGGTTACCCCTTACACCCAGAGCTGGAACCTGAATGTTCAGCAGGAACTGGCGCAACACGTGGCCCTGCAACTCGGTTATGTTGGAACCAAGGGCACGAAACTGGTGCGGTTACGCGACGCGAACCAGCCGGATGTGTACGGCAATCGTCCGAACCCCAACTATACGTTCATGGACGAGTTTGCGACCATCAGCCATTCCAACTACGATGCACTGCAAGCGACCCTCAGATTGCAGGGGTTCCATGGATTTTCAGGCTTCGCCGGCTACACGTTTTCGAAGTCGCTCGACGACGCTTCCGACGGCATCGACTACAATTCGTCGACCGTCGCCTTACCCCAGAACTCCAATGACCTCAAGGCAGAGTACGGCCCGTCGAACTTCGATGCTCGCAACCGATTCACCACCGCGCTAATCTATCAGGTGCCAACCCTTTTCGGCCCGAAACGCCTGGCCCAAGGCTGGCAGCTCAACACCATTGTTACCGCCCAGAGCGGACGGCCGGTGCCGATCGTCAGCGCCAACGATACCAGCGCATTTCCGAACGCGAATTACAATACGGTGTCCAATTATCACCAGAGGCCCAACGTGGTCTCCGGGGTCAACCCCATCAATCCCAATTGGGAGTCGGCTCCCGACACCATTGGCTACTTGAATGCCAATGCTTTTGCCCAACCAGCCTTCGGCACCTTTGGCGACCTCGGGCGCAATGCAATCTTCGGTCCGCATTACTGGGATTGGGATTTCGCCGTACTGAAGAACACGCTGCTGACCGAACGAATTTCCCTGCAGCTGCGCGGGGAGTTCTTCAATATCCTGAATCATCCGAACTTCGCCCTACCCAATTGGTTCGTGACTCCAGGCTCCGGACCCACGGGATTGATCACCCAAACTCCGGACCAGGCACAAACCAATCCCGGCCTGGGCGGTGGCGGACCGCGGGTGATTCAGTTGGCCGCCAAACTCATTTTTTGATGGGATCTGGCCTCGCCAGAGTAAAACCAGCAGCGTCACTCGGGCCATGAGGGCCTAGCCCGGTTGCACGTTCCCCCCGGAGGGGAATCAATCGGGGCGGCCGACGTCGTTCAGCAAGATGGTCAATGGCGCGACGTGCTCCGGTTTCACATAGCGGTTGACCAGAAAGCGCTTGCCATCTTTCGTCACGTCGTAGCTAAACAGGTCCGTGCTCGAAATCGGGGCGCGGCCGTGAATCTGAAACAGAGGCGTCGGCGGACCGGTCGCGATTACGCTCGAAGCGTTAACCGATACCGCCATGAGCGTACCGCCGGGTGCGATGTAGAAGAGTTCCTTGCCGTCTCCGCGCCAACGCGGCTCCGATCCGCCGCCGCGCGACACTTGCCATTTTCCCGCTGCCCCGGGGAAGGACGTAACGTAAATCTCCCAAGCTCCGGACTCATCGGAAGCATAGGCCGCCCAGGCTCCATCGGGAGAAATCTGCCCGTTTGTCTCGCTGCCCTTGCTGGTCAGAAAGCGGGTTGGCTCTCCTTCGGCGGCGGACAGTAGTTCCAGATAGTCGCCGGCCGCACTCTGGTGGGTACACAGGATTTGCCGGTCATCGGCAGACCATGAATTGGGGATCAGGTCGTCCATTCCGAATTGTGACAGGGTGTATCTCTTCTTCTCCCGTTCCAGGCCGGTTGCCGCCTTTAAGTAGACACTCGTGCCGTCGAGGGCAGCCATGCGGTAGGCGATGATCTTGCCATCGCGCGACCATACCGGCGTCACTTCTTCCGACGGGTCAAAGGTCAAACGGGAGTTGCCCGCACCGGTTGTGCTTTCGATCCAGATATCCACGTTATTCGCCTTCGGGTCGGTGATATCGAGCGCAACGCGGCTGTTGTCAGGCGAAAGCGTGGGGTTGGCCATGATCGCGGGATCCCCGATGTGCCCCAGTTCTGCTCCCGATCGGTCGATCCAGGCAAGCTTCGACTGAGCGGCTCCCACCCCGGTGTTATAGATCAAGGTCCCGTTCTCGGCGACCGTGAAGGCCGCCCAATAGGTGGAGGGTTGGAATCCGACGGTATTCGCGATCACGGTCGCGCTTCCAGAAACCGCGCCGGAGGATGGGTCAAAACGAACGCTGACCAGCTGTCTTTGGTCATCCGCATAATACAAAGAGTGCGCATCGTAGCTGAAACTCGAGTGGCCGAGCGCCACCAGCTTTCTCTCCTTGCCGTCGAGAGAACTCATGTAGATACCGCTCGCGCGATCATCTTTCAGGTTCGCGAAGTTGCCGCCCCAGAATAAGAAATGGTTGCCATCGTCGAGAAAAACCGGCCAACGGTGGGATGCATCCTGGGCAATCCTGATGCCGGTGGTAATTGATCGAAGCCCCGTCCCATCGGCACCAATGCGTTGGATAGAACTCTGGGCGTCCGGTGCAAAGATGATGACGCCTTTCATTCCCCAACTCGCTCCGCGTCCAGCCAAAGCAGTGGCGAGGACCTGCGGTTCGCCCCCGGCGACCGCGATCTTCTGTAATTTGCCATTGGCAAAGAATCCGACATAAGCTCCATCGGGCGACCAGAAGGGATAACTTGCGCCCTGCGTCCCCTTCAGGGGAGTAACGTTCGCCGAGCCGACGCGCTCGACAAACAGCATGGGCATGGCGGAGCTTTCTTCCGGCGACACGAATACCAACGTCTTGCCATCTCGCGACAGTGCCATGTGGCTGATGCTCATTTCGTCCGGAACAGCGAGCGCAAACTGCATGCGAGTTGTCGGCGGCGGCCGCCGGGCCACCCACCATGTCAGTCCAGAGACCGCGACTAATGCCAGTGCCGTGCCGAGCATGAGCGGAATCGTAAAACGTCGACCAGGGAGCACCGCGGCACGTGCTACACCACTCACCTCCGTGCCTGAAAGCGCACTCAGGGCAAAAGAAAGATCTCGCGCCGACTGAAAGCGCTGATCCGGGCTCTTTTCCAGGCAGCGCCGTACAATGCGGTCAAGGGTGGAAGAAATCCCACGCCCCAGATCGGCGAATTCCGGCGGATCTTCTTTCAACACCGCCGTCATCGTCTCTGCAGCCGTATCGCGGCGGAATGCGCGCACCCCCGATAGCATCTCGTAGAGCACGGCACCAAACGCGAAGATGTCCGCGCGCGCATCGACGGTCTCGCCGCGCACCTGCTCCGGCGCCATGTAGCTGGCCGTCCCCATCACCACGCCAACCGCGGTGTGAGGAGTGGTCAGCGTGACTTCGTCCGAGCCTGTGCCTGCGATTTGCGCCAGTTTCGCCAACCCAAAATCGAGAATCTTGATCCGTCCGTCCTTGGTGACAAAAATATTCTCCGGTTTCAAGTCGCGGTGGACGATTCCCTTTTCATGTGCCGCCGCCAGTCCGTGCGCGATCTGCACCCCGTACTCGAGCGCCTTGCGCTGCGGCAGCGGACCGGCTTCGAGCACATCACGCAAGCTCTCTCCTTCCAGGAGCTCGGTGACGAGAAACGGTGAGCCGTCGTGCTGGCCGATGTCAAACACGGCCAGAATATTGGGGTGGTTCAGCGCGGCCACCGCCCGCGCTTCCTGCTCGAAGCGATAGAGGCGATCAGCGTCTTGGGTAAGGGATGCAGGCAGAATTTTCACCGCGACATCGCGTCCGAGCCGCGTATCCCGCGCTCGATAGACCTCGCCCATTCCCCCTGCGCCCAGGGGAGACTGGATTTCATAGGGACCGAGATTGGTGCCGGCAGTAAGAGTCATCCGTGGGCGTCATTGTATTCTCTGCCAGCGGCCTTTGTCTGCTTACCAGCGTTCCCGCCACACAGAACTTAACACTGTCTTTACCCACTTCTTACACTTGGCCGGGCGATGCCGGCATCTATTGGTCGAGAAGGGAGCAAACCAATGAACCTGAAACCGATTCTCGCTGCCGTATTTTTGCTGGCCGGCGCACCGCGTGCCACTAGGGCTCAAT
This sequence comes from Terriglobales bacterium, assembly GCA_035622455.1. Lineage (GTDB taxonomy): Bacteria > Acidobacteriota > Terriglobia > Terriglobales > Acidobacteriaceae > JAFAGX01. The sequence continues at coordinate 2,863 of DASPVG010000086.1, read as the reverse complement.
CAACCCAGACGGCCGCAGAGCTCGAGCCGCCCCCGTTACTAAAGGTCGTGGCCGCGGCTCCGCTGACGACCGGCGGAGGTATCTCCAGCGTGCTTGCCGTCAAACCGGAGATCCCGCTAGGGCCAAACGATGTGCTCACAGGGTACGAAAACGGAATGACCGCAATCGCGGAGAGAATCTCGGCCGAGTTGGCCAGCATCTCGCAGGCGGTACGCCTCGGTCACATCACTCGGGATCAAGCGGATTACCTGACCCAACAGAGATATCAGCTCGCCGTCATGCAATACCAAGTGCTGAGCACTCTCCACGACAGCCTGGCGCACGATGTGGCTCGAGCCTCAGGCCCTTCACCGCGTTCCCCGCCGGACGAGCGATCGCCCACGACCATCGAGGTCGAACCTCGGTTCCAGTACCAATCGCAGTAATGAGAAAAGTTTACAAAGATCTTACATGCTGCTTACCAAGAGATTACCCAGCCCGGTTCGCCCAGGAAGTAGGCTGTTTCGGACAAGGCGATCAGGACTCGTCGTCCATCGGTGGCGAGGAAATAAACGCCGAGGGCAGTACGGGCCCGAAGCGGCGCTTTCCTGGAAAGCACTGCAATCCCGGCAGGGCCTCGATTTTCTACTCAAAGATCCTGCTGAAACCGCTAAGGGAGGTGCTTTGAAAAAACCGACAGTGTCCATTCTCTTCGTGATGCTGATGTCGAGCCTGATGTTCGCCCAAAGGGCGAGCAGCCGCGCAACCACAGGCAGCACGACAACCACAAGCAACGGCTCGTGCACCCGAACGGGCTCAACCAGCACTGGAACATCAACCAGCAGTGCTTCTCAACGAACCCAGTCGCTGAGCACCCCGGCCGTGCTTGGCACCAGGTCGAAAGCCGCCGCGGTGTTTGAGGCTATGCATGCGCTTCGTGCCCCTCAGTCCCCGTCGGTGTCGAGCGGCACTTCGAGCGGAGTTCTGCTACCCGGTACGGTAGTGCCGTTCCGATAGTGCCCCGGTCGGCTCCTGCACTCCCCCCGTGTGGGAGCCGATTTTTCAGATTCGTAGGCTCGGCGTCTGCGGAAGAGAACACCCGAAGTCCCCCATCGGTGTCGACTGCTGTGCAGGTTGTGCAAAATTGGGGGGCGAAAATGCGACCTATGCCCTCAATGGAAGTACCGATGCGGTTAACACAATTTTTACAACGAATTCTCGAACTCTTTACCCAAAGCTTGGTGCATTTTGTTTAAGGTTCCTGGAAGCACAGCAAGGGGAGGAATCGCATGAGGATTGCAGAGGCGGCCCGACAGACTGGCCGAAATTTATGGTTCGCACCCGAAGTTCAAAGACTGAGCGTGGTCGTGGCTGATGGATCGGCCAGATACCTGGACACAGTCGATGCGGTCGAGGAATTCTATGAGATGGTGGATCTGGTCGGACGGGCCACCAACTTTGAAGAGACCATCGAGCTGGCACTCAGCCTTCGACCGGATCTGGTTCTGATGGACGTCGAAATGCCGTCGGCCAACGTGGCGATTCGAGCCATCCTGATGTCCACGGCTGAGACCAGGATCGTTGGTATTGCGGCGGGCGATTCGATTCCGCTCGAGACCCCAAATCTCATTCTGTCGTTCAACGCTCTTCTCCATCAGTCACGATTGCGCGAAGAATTCTTGCCTGCTCTCGAGGCACTGTATAGCTACCCTGCGTTCGGCTCACCGCCTGTCTGGCCAAGTTTTCTCGAGCCCGCGCAGCAGCAGGCGAGGACGCCTTATCCAAAACTCGAAGTCAACGATTCCAAGGAGGATTGATGAGATACCCAATCGCCGCTATTCTGGCCACCATGATTGCCATTCCCATGGCCGCTCAAACGCTACCGCAACCCCCCAGCGCCGGGGAAATCGTCCAGCATCAGGTCAAAACATTCACCGCTTTGTTGAATCTGACCTCGGTCCAGCAGCAACAGGCTAAGGCGATCTATGCTAGCGCTGCTCAGGCCGAACAGACCCTGCACGAAGGCGAGAAGCAGGCAAGGGAGGCTTTGCGCGCTGCCGTCAGGTCGAATGACACTTCGACGATCGATCAAGTTTCCGCGACTTTAGGTCAGTCGATGGCAGAGAGCACCTCGATCCGAGCCAAGGCCGACGCAGCTTTCTATCAGATCCTGACTTCCGAGCAGCAGAGCAGGTTATCCGACCTGGAAAACCAGCACCTGGCACCGTTCGGCCTTCCGGGCGGACCCGTTGGACCGCCGGCAATGGGCTTTCGCTAAGAATCGAAGGGCAGGGCCTTTCCATCGGACCTGCCCTTATTTCCGCCACTCTTGCCACTCGTTCTTATGGACAGAAAGCTCTTCCGGCTGTCTGGTTCGAGAGCACCGGGTGGGACGCTCACCCTCAGGCGGGTATCGGCTTTCCATGCCAGCTCGAGCGTCGCGAAGGTAGCGTACCGAGACTCTTTGTGTTCGCCCCGGAGCAGGCATAGGATGCGTGCGTTCGGGCGACCAGTATCGTAGCCCTCGAGGTGAGGCGTGGCCTACCTGATCGAGGCCTTTCCCGCAAAGTTTTCGTTACCCACCGCTTTCCTTTCCCTGTCACATAGGGAACGGCGTATTCCGAGGCCCTTCGCCGCTGATTGGCATCTCCTCTTGTGCCGCCACCGGGAATATTTACGCAGGACTTTACTCTCCGATGATTGTCGCGAGCGTGACCTTCATCGTCGGCCGTCTGCTGCTTCGCGAGACGCACGGCGTGCGCATTGGGGATAAGGCCCAGGCAAACCAGCTCGCCGTCGAGCAGGCTTAGGTGTTCCGTGCCAATGCCCGGGTTCGACGCGCGTTCAGGCGACAAACTTATATCCGAGACCTGGGACAGTTACG
>DASPVG010000085.1:0-10161 GCA_035622455.1 Terriglobales bacterium | reverse complement strand
AGTCGCCTTCTTTGATCCGCCGATTGAGAGCGGGCCCGATCAGCGTTCGGTTCGCCGTGTTGGCACCCACCATGATCTGGAAGCCGTCGCGCTCGGAACCGAGCATCCGTCCGACCCAAGCGCCCCAGGCGGCGACTTCGGTTTCGAGACGCCCGGGACGGAGAACGGCCAGCATGGCAGCGAGCATCGCATCGGCGATGATCGAGGCATCCGCGATCAGGCGCATCTCGATCTCGCTCTTCTCGTACTTTACGCGATAGTAGACTTCCTGGGCATCAACCACGCCGTCGCGGCCATAAATTCCTTCAAGGTACTCGACCAAGCCAGCAGGAATCACCTGCCGGGGAGTGAGCAAAGCGATGTGCTTCACGTCGCTCCCAGCCGCGGCTCGAATGACATCTTCCAGCCGCTCGGCGCGGATCGGGTATTTCTCGTCGGCCAATTGCAGTAATTCGACCTTGTGAACGATGGCTCCGGCTCGTTCCGCGAGTTGCTCGGCTACATAGCCGCCCTCCAAGCCGGCGACGATGTGAAATCCACTTGGCCCGACGACGCCCGCTACCTGCTCGATCGAAATGTTGGTATTTCCGCCTAGGTAAGGAACATCGCCCGCATAGTGCTCGTCAGAAAAAACAAGACCAACGGTGTGGCCGTGCCGCTGTAAGGCTTCGTTGATACGGCGAATGCGCGCTTGAAATTCTTCGCGCGGCGCCATGTATTCACGGTCAACGGCAGGTGTTGCTTCGAGGATGCGCATGACCTTCCCAAAATCGCGGCGATGATCTTCGGAGGGATTCATAGATTGCTGGTGGTCTCCATTATTGACCATGAATTCTTGTCTCCTTCATCCCTGCTGTACCTCAACTACGGTTGCACCTCGGCGAACTTCTGATTCACGTTCCATCCTTCAATTTCGACCCTGGGCATTCGATCGTCGCGATCCTCACTGCGAAATGTGGCGGTGATCTCGCGGGTTTCGCCTGGCAGCAAAGCAAAATAGTTATCCTGCCATAGCACGGGCAGGATTTCCTCGTCCTCCGGGGCCTCCCGGCTCACGCGTTGGCTCGATATCCGATTCACTTTCAGGTGAACGGCAAACGCCAGCGTGGAGGTCGGATTGTGCAGCGTAACCGTCGTCGTGCTTTGCTCTCCGTTTTTCTTGTACTGCGCCGTGGCGTCCAGATCAACCCTTGGCAGCTGGTTCAAAGGCGTGTAGTCCGCGAACGTCTTGGTCGGAGTCCAGGTCGAGATATCGTATTGGCCGCTGGTATCGAGCTCTTGCCGATCCCAATCGAGCGTCTCCTCGCGACTCGAAAGCCAATAGAAATTTCTGCTCTGGACCTGTCCGGCGGACGCGAGCGTCAGAGTGACGAAGTATGCCGTGCTGAGCCCGGCGAGAGGAGGCAAGGTAAACACGCGAGTGCTCGTATCCGGACCCACGCCAACTTCAACCTCCTTGGAAAATTTCTCGGTCATGTCAAGGTTGTACACCTTGGCGGTGACTTTGAGCTTCGCGAACGGTTGGTAATAGGAGTTAACCACCACAATCGAATGATCGTCGTAAGAGTACTGCACATGCAGCCGCTCGCACGCTTTCTTCACGCCAAAATAGGACCCTCCGGGGCGCAAGTACCAGTCATAGGTGTGCCAGATCATGCTGGGCCAGGCATTATTCAACATCCACTGAATGATTCCGGTAGAGGTGTATTTGTTGCGGCCATAGGCCTCCATCATGGCGCGGTGTGCTTCATAGGCCTGAACCTGGGCCTTGCGCGCGAATTCCTCGACCGAGTTTGCCGGCCCATAACGCTGGTTGAGCGCTTCAATGAAGACATTGAGCGTTTGTGACATTCCTCCTCCGTGATACTGCCAGACGGAATCAACCGGCCAGAGGTGATCCGGCGGCAGCATTCGCCGCAGGCTCTCAAGCGGAGGGATGGCGGGCCCGGGACTGGTTTCGGTGTTGAAGCCGAAGGCGCCGCCATGTCGCGTATCCGTATACCAGAACAAGAGCGGAACGTACTCATACGGCCCGGTCATCTTCACTCCACTGGGGCCGACAGTCGTGGTTCTGGCCGCCGCGGAGGAAATGGATGGGTTCGGCCATTCCAGCTCTTCGAGAACTTCGAGATACATCTTCTCGACCGCAGGCGGAGGGGCGAAGTCGCTGCCATAGAGAAATGTGATGACGGACGGATGGCGTTCCAGCCGGCGGATTTGATCGCGCATCGATTTCCCCGCGACCTCTTCATTCTCCTGATCCCAGACAGGCCAGTTCTCCCACTGATCACAGCAGCACCAGCCCGGCAGCACCATGATCCCCATCGCATCCGCCAAATCGAAAAAGTGATCGTCTTCCAATTTGCCTTCCATGCGCACCGCATTGAGGTTCAGGTCGCGAACATAGTTGAGCTCGGCCTGCTGCCGTTCCCGCGACGATCGCAGCAGCATGTCCAAGCTGTAACCGGCGCCGCGAATGAGAATGTTCTTGCCGTTGATTTGGAAGATTCTGTGGCCTTTCTCGTCGATGTTCGCGGTGACCTGGCGAATGCCGAAACGGATGTGGACGGAATCGGAAACTTGGCCCTGCACTTCGACGGAGAGGTCCAATGGGTATAGCTCCTGCTTTCCCACTTCCGCCGGCCACCATAGACGTGGATGGGAGATTGTCAGCTGCGGGAATGTGTCCGGCGTAAAGCGAATCACCTGGGTTGCCTTGGGCGCGAGGTGCACGACCTGTTCGAAGGCGAGATTTTCGATGTGTCCCCTAACCCGAGCGTCTACCGGATAGGTGGCAGAATTGGTGATTTCCGCACGTACCTTCAGCAACGCTTCATGGTGCGAAGGCAGGTTGAGTTGCGTCAGCACGGACGGGTAACTGAGAGCGATTGGGCCGGTAGCGAAGATGTGCACATCGCGCCAGATGCCCATTTCCTTGTCGGGCGGCATAGGCGCCCAGTCGACCAAGGTGATGGCCAAGTCGCGTGGTTCTGGAGGCACGACCTCGACAGCGAGGGAATTGGTCTCACCGGGCTTGGCGGCTGTGGTCACATCGAATTGAAACAATCGCCAAGTGCCCGCCAGTATCTTGGAAGACGCAATCTGCACGCCGTTCAGCCAAACGTTGGCCCGATAATTGATGCCATCAAAGCCGAGCCATACGGTTTTTCCTCTATAGTCCGCCGGGAGCTTGAATTCGGTGCGATACCACCAAGACTGCTTGAAAGGACTGTTGGGTGGCATCATGATCGTCGAGAAGTCCTCGAATATCGGATAGCTCGTACCGGGGATGGAACGCAGGTTGATCCCGCTATAAGGATCGGGGTAAACCTTGTCTTCCACCAGTGCGCTAAGCACCGTGGCAGGAACCTCGGCGGGATACCAATCTTGGGTTTGAAAACCCGCCATCGAAATTGCGGATCCGTCGGCGTGCACCTCGGCGGAAGATTGGATGAACCAGTTCTCTCGAAGCGCCATTCCACGAGACTCCCCATCTTCCAACGCTCCCGCGATTCCGGGAAGAAGAACGATGACAAGGCCGAGGACAACCGAGAGCCGGGTCATGGGTAGGGCTCCTCTCAGAATGAACTGGAATCCCACACTGGATATAGTGCCGACACAAATGCTCTGTTAGAAGGATAAGGCACGCGATTATCTCATTTTCGAACGGCAGGGCGACAACTACAGGTTGATGGCAGCAAGTACTCTCGCGGGGTTGGCGCGGATGATGGCCTCCCCCGCCCTGGGTAACGGTGAGTGGTTCCTTGTCTGGCCAAGAAAAAACCTGGATTCATGAGGTTTTTTCTCTCGCTTTGTCGCTTATCGAAATAGAGGGCGTTCAATCGAGACTTGCCCTCAGAATAGGAGAATGATATGCCCTTTATTCCAATGTTGATGATTGGTGGATGGGCCACCACGATTGCCATGATCGGCTGGAGTGCCCTCAACGACTCTGACACGAGTCGCTAAGCCCTTGCGGTGCCCTTGGAAAGCGCGCCCCAGGAAGCTTAAAGCAGGCTTCGAACGGGGCCGGAGGTGACGGGTTTAGGCCCGTATATCTCCCGCGCTGGCCAATCCCTTTTGTCAATTGAGCTCCCAGCCATGAAGGCGGGCGAACCGGTGGCGATGGCGGTCAACGTCCCAGTGGGCTTCCGCCTTTATTGAGGGTAGCCGTCGGGAATGCCACGCTCATGGCGTTTGGCGGTTGCTTATTTCACCGGGTTCCCGTCCGGGCTATGGACAACCTCGAAATGTGTTACCGAATCGTCGAAGCTGGTCAGGATCGCCCGGGCATCGGGCTCCACAACGGCCTTCTCCGGGTTCTGTCCTGCGAACCTGCGGACCGCCTCCATGGACTGCCACAACGTAAGCACGATGAGCTCAGTAGCGTCGTCAAGCGGGCGGCGGAGCAGGTATGCTCCGCGGTGTCCTTCAATGGCCGCGAGTGCCGGGAAGACCTTTGTGGTTGCGTACTGAACATAAACGCCCGCTTTCTCCACCCTGGAGCGCGCCTTCCACAGCCTCAGGATCATGCGCTTGGTGGCCTGCTCAGCTTGTTCTTTGCCCGCGTCAACCGTCTTGGGCTTGATGGGCGTCGCCGCGTGTTCCCCCGCAACCGTCGTCCACTCCCGGACGTACCATCGCTTTACCAACCCATTGGTCACGTAGGGATCGGCCCTGGCAAATTTCTCCACGATCTCGGGCGAGTCTGAGTTGAACAGCAATACGGCACCATCCACCGGATCCGCGAGGGCGCCACCCAAAACCAGCTCGCCCCGCGCGCTCGCCTGCCAGGCTTTTGCCAGGTGCTCTTGGCGAAATTCTGGACGCCTGGAAAGGTAGTCTTCACCAGCTTCGTAAAACAGGAGGTAGTGCATTCGGGTCTCTCATTTCTTGATCGCTCGGTCGCGATGTGTGATATGGCTCTTCTTCGAGCGATCGATGCTACCAGCGAACGAATCGGCACAACGATCCCCGCTCAATCTCAGTTCCCTGCTTGAAAACAACCGCTCCGCTTGCTTCTAAATAATGAGCCTGCCAGATGTCAGGAGTGGGCTTGCTTCACCTTACATAGCGCGCATCCTGATGGGAACGGACCACCGCCCGCGCCAGGAGTTCTTCAATTTTGGCAAGCAGCGTCTGCGAAGCGCCTCCCTTGGTAATCCAAGCATCGGCGATGCCGATCGTCTCGCCCGGTAATTCGGAGTAGGCAGAAAGAATGACAATGGGTAAGCCTTCTTTATGTCGCTTCAATTCGCTGGCCAGCTGTACGCCGTTGCCTCCCGTCATCCAGTAGTCCACGACGGCGAGATCAATCGCATGTGACTCGAAAGTCGACAGTGCGGAGCGAAACGAGTCGGCGGTCAGCACGCGATAGCCAGCGTTCTCGAGCAGGAGCTTGCGCAGGACAAGCTGATTCGCTTCGTCGTCGACACAGAGGATGGTGGCAATCGTCAAGCGGCTCTCCTAGGCCGTCAATGCCGCGGTAGCATTCAGACTCCGGAGAGTCGCGAACGCAGGTATGAACACGGAAAAGCACGTGACGTTCCCGCCTCCCAGTTGCACGCTGCGGAAGCGAATTGTGCCTTCGTATTTCTGAATGATTCCCTTGCTGATCCACAGCCCAAGCCCCGTACCCTTGGCTTCCTTGGTGCTGAAAAATGGCTCGAATATCCGCTTGGCGTGCTCCGAAGGAATCCCCACTCCGGTGTCGGATATCGAAACGCTCATGCCCGACCGCCCGCTGCCCTTTTGCGATGATTCCCGTAGCCGTATCCGCAGGCGACCGCCCTCCGGCATGGCCTGCACTGCATTCCCGATAAGATTCAGGAAAACCTGCTTGAGCTCTAACGGAAAGCCTTGAATGGTGCCCAGCGTTCGGTAGTGCTTTTCCACTCCAATACCGTTCAACTGCAACCGTCGCGACTGCAATTCAATAACATTGTCCAGGATCTCAGACAGCGAGACCGGCACGACCTGCTTCGAATCGCGGTAGAAGCCCAGGGTCTGCTTGGTAATGTGAGCCAGTCGCCCTAATTCCTCCTGAGCCAAGCGCGCGTAACGGCGAGCTTCTTCATTGAGGGACGAATTGGCGCGCAGCAGATAGAAAGCGTTCGAAATCGCCTCCAGGGGATTGTTGATCTCGTGAGCGATGATTCCTGCCAGGCGTCCCATGGCCGCCATGCGCTCGGACTTGACCAGGGCTTCCTCAGCCTGCTTGCGCTCGGTGATATCCGTATTGGTACCGAACCACCGCACCACATTTCCGTTGGCATCGTGAATCGGCAACGCGCGCGATAGGAACCAGCGATAGCAGCCATCTTTGCCCCGCAACGGGAAAGTGTCTTCCCAAGGCTCGCCCGCCGTCCAGCATCGCTCCATTCCAGCCACAACTTCTGCCACCTGGTCGGGATGGACCAGACTTGGCCACGCCTGGCCCTTCATCTCCTCGAGCGTCGTTCCGGTGTAGTCGTACCAGCGCTGGTTGTACCAGAATATCGAGGCATCGGGATTGGCCATCCAGGCGAGCTGCGGGATGGAGTTTGCCAACGAGCGGAACTGACTCTCGCTTTGGCGCAGTTCTTCGGCACGATCGATCACCCGCTGCTCGAGCTCACGGTTCAGTCCTTCCAGCTGGAGAGTCTTCCGGTACAGTTCGGCGAAGACGCTGACTTTGGCTCGCAACACCTCGGGAATCACCGGCACCGAAATGTAATCGACGGCGCCGCGTGCATACCCTTTCACACGATCCACGTCCGTTAAATGAACCGCCGAAATGAAAATGATCGCCGTTTTCTGGAAGCGAGGATGCTCGCGGATCATGTCCGCCAACTGATAACCATCGATTTCGGGCATGCTTACATCCATCAGGACCACCGCGACATCGGTTTTCAGCAGAAGCTCGAGTGCCTCCCGGCCGGAACTGGCCTTGAGAAGTCTTTCCCCCAACGGAGCGAGGATTGCCTCATAGCTCAGCAGCTTGCCCGGCTGGTCATCGACCATCAGGATGTTCACCGGCTGGTGGGAGTTCATGGTTAGCTACGCCACCTACCCAAACTGGGTGAATTCGCGGACCTGCGCCAAGTATTTTACCGGTGAAGCCACATGCGCAGAGCCGATAGCAGTTGCTCGGTGTTCACCGGCTTCGCCAAATACTCGGACGCACCCGCTTCCAGACATTTCTCTCGATCACCTTTCATCGCTTTGGCGGTCAAGGCGATGATCGGCAAGCGACGGAAGGACGGATTCTGCCGCATGACCTGCATGGTCTCATATCCGTCCATCTCCGGCATCATGATATCCATGAGCACAATGGCAAGATCTGGCGTGGACTCCAAGGTCGCAATCGCCTCACGGCCGGTTCCGGCCGTGAGCACAGTCATGCCGCGTCGCTCGAGCACGCTGCTCAGAGCGAAAATATTGCGCACGTCGTCATCGACAACCAGCACCTTGCGGCCCACCAGCGCCTCATCGGAGCGATGTAGCCGATCGAGCATGCTTTGCTTGTCCCGTGGCAGGTCGGCGACCACCCGATGGAGAAAAAGAGCGGTTTCATCGAGCAGCCGCTCCGGGGACTCGACACCTTTCACCACAACACTCCGCGCCAAGGTGTGCAGGCGTGCATCTTCCTCGGGAGACAACTCTTTGCCGGTGAAGACCACAATGGGAAGATCGCAAAGTGCCGGAGAGTCGCCCAAACGCGCCAGTACGTCGAATCCCGACATATCGGGGAGCCGCAGATCGAGCACAACGCAATCGACCAACTGGTTCCGGACGACCTCAAGCGCTTCGGCGCCGGTGCTGACGATGGTTACATCAATGTCATCATGGCTGAGCAGCTCTTTGATGCTCAGCTGCTCCCCAGGATTGTCTTCCACCACCAGCAGGCGTTTGCGGCAAGAAGCATACTCCTTGATCCGGGTCAATGCCTGCTCCAGGGCCGCGGGTGTGGTGGGTTTGGTGACAAAAGCAAAGGCACCGCGAGCCAATCCGTGGTGCCGATCTTCGTCGAGAGTCAGCATCTGCACCGGAATGTGCCGGGTCGCTGCATCCTGCTTCAGGTGATTCAGCACGGTCCAGCCCAGCATGTCAGGAAGGAACACATCGAGCGAGACCGCGGTCGGATGGTACTCGCGCGCCAGGGCGAGAGCATCGGCTCCGCACGTGGCAACCAGCACGCGAAAGCCTTTGTCGCGAGCCAAATCGCAGATCACCCGGGCATAATGCGGGTCATCCTCTACCACGAGCAGCACCGCATCATCCGGCCGCAGGTTCTCCCGATCATCCGCGATCTGCTCCGCCGGGTGCTCCGCCACCTGGACCATCGACAGCTGAAGCGGAGCCACGGTCGAAGCGTTGCCCTCGCTGACCATACGAGCCGTAGCCGAAGGACCGGCGTAGATTTGCGGCAGGTACAAGGTGAAGGTACTACCCTTCCCCGGGGTGCTGCGCAGCTGAATCTCACCCCCAAGCAAGCTCGCCAGTTCGCGACTGATGGCCAGACCTAACCCCGTACCACCGTATTTGCGGCTGGTTCCGGCATCGGCCTGCTGGAACGCCTCAAAGATAATGCGCTGCTTGTCGGCAGCGATACCAATTCCGGTATCGTTGACCTCAAAGACGACCACGGCGGCTTTCTTCGACAGAATCGGGTGATCCTCGCTCCAACCGCTGGCGGCCATTGCGACCGTAAGCCGGACCATGCCCTGTTCGGTGAACTTGAATGCGTTCGAGAGAAGATTCTTGAGCACTTGTTGCAGGCGCTTCGAATCGGTCACCATGCTGCGCGTCAGATTGGGGTCGGTGTGGATCTCGAAGGAAAGCCGCCGGGTTTCCGCCTCATGCCGGAAGGGTCGTGCGACAGCATCCAGCATACTGGCGAAGAAGACCTCTTCCGCCTCGACCGACACCGTGCCCGACTCGATTTTGGAGAGGTCGAGAATGTCACTGATCAGGTTGAGGAGGTCGGTGCCGGCGCCGTGAATGGTACGGGCGAACTCGACCTGTTTCGGGGTGAGATTGCCGTCCGGATTATCTGTCAGCTGCTGGCCCAGCACCAGGATACTGTTCAGGGGTGTCCGCAGCTCGTGGGACATGTTGGCCAAAAACTCCGATTTGTACTTGGAGGTCAGGGCCAGTTCTTTGGCTTTCTCTTCCAGGGCTCGCCGCGCCTGCTCGATTTCCTGGTTCTTCCTTTCAACCTCCACGTTCTGTTCGGCCAGCTGCTGGGCTTTCTGGGCAAGCTGTTCGTTGGTTTGCTGCAGCTCCTTCTGTTGCGCCTGCAGCTCGGCCGCCAATTGTTGCGACTGCTTTAAGAGTCCTTCCGTCTGCATCGTGGCCTCGATGGTGTTGAGGACAATTCCGATGCTGGCGGTGAGTTGTTCGAGGAACGCCAAATGCGAAGCCGTGAACGATCCGAGGGATGCCAGCTCAATCACTGCCTTTACCCGGTCTTCGAACAGGATCGGCAGCACAATGACATTCCGCGGAACCGCTCCCATCAGGCCCGAGCGAATCGTAATGGTCCGGTCGGCCGGCAGATCGGTGATCAGCATGCGGCGCTTTTCCAGCGCACACTGGCCGATCAACCCCTCCCCCAACCGAAGGCAGTGCAGGTGGCCACCCTGCTCATCCGCTGCGAACGCCGACAACAGCACCATGCCGCCGGACTCTTCCTCATCCATCTGGTAGATGACTCCGTGTTGGGCATTGACCAGGGGCGCCAGTTCGGACAACAGCATTCGTCCCACGGTTCCCAGGTCGCGCTGCCCCTGCAACATGCCAGTGAAGCGGGCCAGATTCGTCTTGAGCCAATCCTGCTCGGTGTTGCGCTCCGTAGTGAGGCGGAGGTTATTGATCATGGTGTTGATGTTGTCTTTGAGCTCCGCCACTTCACCTCGGGCCTCGACCTGAATTGAACGGGTCAGATCGCCTTTGGTAACCGCGGTGGCCACTTCGGCAATGGCCCGAACCTGGTTGGTCAGATTGTCGGCCAGGAGATTTACGTTGCCGGTGAGATCCTTCCACGTCCCGGCAGCTCCGGGAACGTTCGCCTGCCCGCCCAGACGCCCCTCGACGCCCACCTCGCGAGCGACGGTCGTTACCTGATCGGCGAAGGTGGCAAGCGTATCGGTCATATTGTTGATGGTTTCGGCCAGAGCT
>DASPVG010000084.1:0-8763 GCA_035622455.1 Terriglobales bacterium | reverse complement strand
TTAGCGGATCTTCAGGACAACCTTTCCGAAGTTTCTGCCCTCGCCCAACCACCTGTAGGCCTCTGCCACCTGCTCCATGGGCAGCGTCTTTCCGATGACCGGATGCAAATGTCCTTGCGCGATCCAGGAAGAAAGCTGACTCCAGGCTCGGTCCATCAATTCGCGCTTTGCCGACAAGTAGGTCAGCCATAGTCCGTGCACGCTGGTGCCTTTTGCATAGAGCAGCCGGGTGTCGATTTCCGATTTCTGGCCGGTGGCGCTTCCATAGACGATCAAGCAGCCGAAGTCGGCCAAGCAGCGCGCGCTCTTTGCGACATGCTCGCCGCCTAACATCTCAAAGACCGCATCTACACCCTCGTCATCGGTCAGTTCTTGAATGGCCTGTTGGTAATCCTGCTGCTGGTAATTGATTCCGTGCTGAAGGCCGAGCGTTTTAACCCGCGACAGCTTCTCGTCCGAAGAGGACGTTCCATACATCTCGGCTCCCAGGAGCTTGCCAATCTGGACCGCGGCTGTTCCGACTCCACCGGCCACCGCGTGGATCAAGACCCGGCGCTTTCTGCCGCTTTTTGGCGGCTCGAGGAAGCCCGCCTTCCAGTAGGCGAAGTAAGCCGTAAAATAGTTCACCGGGAACGCGGCAGCTTCTTCGGCACTCCACCCGCCGGGCACGGGCCACAGCAGCTCGGAGCGCGCTGCAGCCAGTTCGGCAAAGGCGCCCCACTGGAGATATCCCATGACCCGCTGGCCGTCGCTTTGCCGGGTGCCGGAGAATTCCCGGCCGGCAACCAGGGGAGGTTTGGGCGCTCCTGGATAGCCTCCTTTGGCGGTCATAATGTCGGCATAGTTGAGCCCGCCATCTTCAATCCTTACAATCTCTTGCCCGTCGCCCGCGACCGGCTCGGGCAGCTCGTGAATGGCCAGCACTTCCGGCCCGCCTAACCGCGTGATCACGATTGCTTTCATGCCACGAGTCTATCAGCGGGGCGCGGGGAGGTGCTCTCTTAGGCAGCAGATCGGGTTGCTTTTGGACTTGGCCGAAAAGAGGCAGACGGGGTATATACTTCTCCTGTAATAGTACCTGTGATAATTTTGCTTTCCCGCCAGCCCGGGACGGGAGCGGAGCACGTTTCATAGCGTTTGGGAATTCATAGGCTCCGCGTTGATCGCTGGCCAGTAATGGCTGTCATGTTCGATGGCCGGTGCGGGTGCGGTGGGCGTTTGCCCGCTGTTCCCGGGGGAGGGCCCGATGGATTTGGTCGTCATACGTCTTCTATTTGTTGTTCTTGTTACCGTCACTTGTTATCTCCTTCAACCTTTTGGCCTGAGTCCGACGTACGCCGCAGGGGTTGGTGCACTCGTGGGCCTGGCCATCATCGTCTTCGAATGGCGCCTGCGACTGGTCAGCCTCAAGCGACTGATTGGAGCTGCCATCGGCAGCGTGCTGGGAATTGTTGGCGCCTACCTATTTGCTCTGGTCATTCGCAATAGCATTCCCCCCGGCCCGACGCAAAGTTTTCTGCAAATCCTGGTCATGGCGTTGATGGCCTATGTCGGCCTGGTTGTGGGCGCGAATAAAGGTGAGTTGCTCAACCTGACGGCGTTAGGTGGCATTTTCGGGGGCGAGAAGCAAGCGAAGAGAAGCTACAAGATTCTCGACACCAGCGTGATCATTGACGGGCGCATCGCGGATATTGCCGAAACCGGCTTCCTCGATGGCATCATCGTGATCCCGCAGTTCGTCCTGCGCGAGCTGCAGCTGGTGGCGGATTCGGCCGACTCCCTGAAGCGCAATCGCGGCCGCCGTGGCCTCGACATTCTGCAACGTCTGCAGAAGGTGGCTTTCGTCGAAATCGAAATCGTGGAAGACGATTTTCCCGCCTTGCGCGAAGTCGACTTGAAGCTGATCGAATTGGCCAAGCTGTATGAAGGCAAGATCATCACCAATGACTTCAACCTCAACAAGGTGGCACAGTTGCAGGGTGTCGAAGTGTTGAACATCAATGAATTGGCGAATTCGCTGAAGCCCATCGTGCTGCCGGGAGAGTCCATGAAGGTGTTTATCCTGAAAGAAGGAAAAGAGTACAACCAAGGGGTTGCCTATCTGGACGACGGAACGATGGTCGTGGTTGATAACGCACGCAAGGTGATCGGCAAGACCATTGATGTTTCCGTGACCTCCGTCTTGCAGACGACTGCCGGGAAGATGATCTTCGGCAAGTGGGATGAGCGTTCGATGCCGCGCACTGAAACGCGACCCGCGGTTGTGGTGACGACCGTCGCCGCCGTGCCCAATCCCGAACCGAAGAAGCCAATCCTGGCCGACAGCTCCGCCGAGTAGCTCCTTTTTTTTCAGCGCTCGCATGGATGCTGGTCTGGCTTTTCGCACATCCGGGCTTGGACGGCTTGGGTTCGGATGGTCGCCTATCTCCCGCGTGACTGCGGGGAGGGAACGGGACTACTCCCAGGCAATCGAGCTTACGTTGATGCGGTTCCCCGCCAGTGAGCCAATCAGCTTTACCCGGGTGCCGGAGAATGTACTAAGCTGGTCGGGGTTTCCCTCGAGTCGGTAGGTCTTATCACCATTCACCAGAATGTAGTTGGCGCCTCGGCGCAGGCACGCTTCGATGCACTCCGAAGGGGTCTTGCCGGAGTGCATGTCATGTCGAGCGCCGCAACGATCATCGGTGATGACACCACGAAAGGTTCGTGTCGCGACCGGGCGAATTGCGGTGTGAGGAACACTCGCCGCCGAGTTTCCAAGATCCGCGACCCGAGATTCCATCCTTTGGCCGGTGTCGGAGTTCACGCTCGCTCTTGCAACAAACATAGCGATGGCTAGTGCCGCGATCAGCGCGGCCGGTGCGGCGATGGCGAGAAAGCGGAACCAGGAACGATATTGCACAGCACCCTCAGAAGCCTACTTTCGGCCAACGAACCATTTCTAGCTCGCAACTGAGTTGCCAGATCTGCCGATTGCGCAAGTGGCCATAACTAGTTCGAAATGTGGGAGGAAGCGTTCAGCGGGCAGCTGCCGCCTCATTGCCGAGAAGCAATAAATTCATCTTCCGAGGCAAATCGCGCCTAGGGTTAATGCTGTAAGAAGATACCGGGACTGAGGCCTGTTCCCGGCATGGGTCCGGCTAGGCCGCCGAGCAAGGATTACGGCGAAAACCCGGGAGCGCGATTTGAAAGCATCCAAGCCGGGCTCGTATACTACGGCCCGCCATGAAAGTAGTCGCCATTATTCCTGCGGCAGGCCTTGGCACGCGCATGGCATCGGCGCTTGGCGGCAAAAGCAAAAAGCAAGGGGCCTCCAAGCAATTCACCGAGCTCGCTGGCACGCCTATTCTCGTTCATACTCTGCGAAGGTTCTCCGCCATCCCCGAAATCGCAGAGATCTATGTTGCGCTGCGGGCCAACGAGATGGATGGGTTTCAGGAGCGGCTGCGAACCAGCGCCAAGGATTTACCCAGCTCGAAGATTCGAGCCGTTGAGGGTGGAGAACACCGGCAACAATCGGTGGGCAACGCGATCGCGCAGATCTCTGCCGCGCCCGACGACATCGTCCTCGTCCATGACGCGGTGCGCCCGTTTGTAACCGAAGCAATCATTCAGGAAGTGATTCGAGCCGCTCAAAAATATGGCGCGGCCATCGCCGGAATGCCCGCTGTCGATACCGTCAAACAGGTCGAGCGCACCTCCGACGGCGCGTTGATCACGGCTACGGTTCCGCGCGAACGAGTGGTGATGGCGCAAACCCCGCAAGGCTTCCGCTACGACATTTTGAAAAAGGCGTTCGATGAGGCCACGGCAGATGGTTTTCTGGGAACCGATGAGGCATCGTTGGTGGAACGCTCAGGACACAAAGTCGCGGTGGTCATGGGTTCACCGCGAAACATCAAAATTACGACCCCCGCCGATTTGGAGCTCGCCGAGTTCTACCTTAAAGTAGCTTCCTAGCTGCCGCCCACGCCCATGGCAAAGACCCAGAGCGCACGAAGAAGAACCGACGAGAGCAGAAACTCGAAGCCGTTCACCCGCATTGGTTATGGTTGGGATTCGCACCAATTCGAGCCCCACATCCCTCTCAAAATAGGCGGTGTTCGTCTCGCGCATTCCCATGGCCTCGGCGGCCATTCCGATGGTGACGTGCTTTTGCACGCCCTCACCGATGCCTTGCTGGGGGCGGTTGCGGCGCCCGACATCGGCTCTCTGTTCCCTTCGTCGGATCCGCAGTGGAAGGGCACGGATTCGGCAGTCTTTCTCGAGGAAGCTCTCGAGCGTGTCCGCGCCGCCGGCTATGCCGTTTCGAACGTCGATGCGACGCTCATTCTTCTGGCGCCGAAGATCGGACCGCACGCTCGGAAGATTCGCCTGCGTGTGGCGGAGCTGCTCGACATTCCCGCGGACCGCGTTGGCCTCAAGGCCAAGACTCCGGAAGGCCTCGGGACCGACAATGCCGCCATCGCACACGCGATTGTGCTCGTCGAGAGGAGCGCCGCTTAAGAGCCAGCGTAGGACCGGGCGATTGAGCCAGCT
Organism: Terriglobales bacterium; assembly: GCA_035622455.1. Lineage (GTDB taxonomy): Bacteria > Acidobacteriota > Terriglobia > Terriglobales > Acidobacteriaceae > JAFAGX01. The sequence goes on along the minus strand of DASPVG010000084.1, from coordinate 4,224 downwards.
GGATGGGCATGGCATGCCGGTCGAGGGGCATCACTCGCGGGAAGCGCATTTTCCCGAGACCGGAATCACGTGTCAACCATTGGCGTCATCTCCGATACCCACGGTTTGTTACGTCCCGAAGCCATCGAGGCGCTTCGCGGTTCCGACCACATCATCCACGCCGGGGACGTAGGCGATCCTACGATTCTTGACCGTCTCCGAGAGCTCGCTCCGCTTACCGCTGTGCGAGGGAATGTAGATGTCGAAGCGTGGGCGCGAAAAATTCCCGAGAGCAATGTGCTTGAGATCCAAGGTTTCACCATTTATGTTCTCCACGATCTTGGAGCGCTCGACCTGAACCCAGAGTCGGCAGGCTTTCGAGCCGTCATCTATGGGCACAGCCACATGCCCCGCCAGGAATTCAAGAAGGGTGTGCTCTACTTCAATCCCGGAAGTGCCGGGCCGAGAAGATTCCATCTGCCAATCAGCGTGGGAAAGGTCTTCGTCGAGCGGACCAAACTGCGAGCGGAGATTCTTGAGTTGGTAACGGCGAAGCCGGCCTGAAGCCGCTCGGCCGGTTCGGCCACGCCACCGAATCTTTGCCTCTAGGTGAGGTGGACAGTCAGGGGCGGGTGTCCCTACACTCCAACCATGTCCATGGGATTTGAGATTGAAGCCCGCGCCGGAGCCTCGCGCGCCGGCCGGCTCGCCACCCCCCACGGTGAAGTGAGAACGCCGGTTTTCATGCCTGTCGGCACACTCGCTTCGGTCAAAGGTGTGCCCCAGGAATGGCTCGAGGAGCTCGGAGTCGAGATCGTTCTCGGCAATACCTATCACCTTTACCTTCGTCCAGGAATCGAGGAGATCAGAAGACACGGCGGGCTGCATCGTTTTATGTCCTGGCCCCGGGGCATTCTCACCGACTCGGGCGGATTCCAGGTCTTCAGTTTGAGCGATCTTCGAACCATCAGCGAAGAAGGCGTGAGATTTCGCTCCCATCTTGACGGCTCTACCCATCTATTCAGCCCGGAAAGCGCTGTCGAGGCCCAGATCGGGCTCGGCGGAGACATCATCATGGCATTTGACCAATGCCCTGAGTATCGAGCCGAGCCTGAGGAACAGCGCGCGGCGATGGAACTTACTTTGCGCTGGGCGGAGCGAAGCAAGCGCTATTTTGAGCAGCATAAGCATGAAGTGCCTTGGACCAAGAACCAGGGGGGGGGATCCCAGGTCTCGGAGAACGGCTCAGAACCAGTTCGCCGCTTCGTCTGGACGGGGGCATCCGCGTCCACGTTTTCCGGCGAAACCCAGGCCCTGTTCGGCATTGTTCAGGGCGGCATGGATCGAGGGCTGCGCCAGGAGTCGGCGGAGCGGACTCGAGAAATCGGTTTCTTCGGGTACGCCATAGGCGGACTGAGTGTGGGCGAGCCACGAGCCCTGACGCGTGAGATCGTCGAAGCCACCGTCGAGCATCTGCCCGCGGGCCAGCCGCGCTACCTGATGGGGGTGGGGACTCCGGAGGAAATTGTGGAGTATGCCAATCTCGGAATCGACATGATGGACTGCGTCCTGCCCACCCGAGCGGCGCGACATGGGTTGCTTTTCACTTCGCAGGGACGAGTGTCCATCAAACAGGTACAGTACGCGGGCGACGAGGCTGCGCTCGACCCGAATTGCGCATGCCGAGTTTGCCGGCGCTACAGCCGGGCTTATCTGCGGCATCTCTATCGGTCGAACGAAGTCTTGGCCCAAGTGCTGAACACCATCCACAACCTGAGCTTCTACCTTGACACCATGCGGGCGGTGCGTCATGCTATTTGTGCTGGGAGAGGTGCGCGTTCACTATCTGAGGTTTGGTCTCGAGCGAAGCTGTAGCTCGCTAACCGCCTGTTGGCGTCCGAGCAGCCTCCGGCCGATCACGCGAGAACTCCGAAGGTAAAATTGAAGCCCTGCGTCACCAGACGCGGCGGCTGCTTGTTCCCGGGAAGCGAAACCTAAGCTTGATAAACGTGCAGGCATTGCTGGCTGTTCAAACAAGCAGCGGAACGATGGGCTGGCTGGGGTTTGCCCCCCTGGTCTTCATTCTTGCAATCTTTTATCTCTTGCTGATTCTGCCGCAGCAGCGGCGGCAGAAGAAGTGGCAGCAGATGCTGAACGAGCTGAAGACAGGGGACAAGGTGATAACCTCCGGCGGGCTTCACGGCACGATCATTGCCTTGCGGGATGATTATCTCCACCTGCGGGTTCCCCCCGACAATTTGCGCATCGAGGTAAGCCGCGCGTCCGTTTCCTCGGTCATCACCGGAGAAGAGCCGACGAAGGCAGCAAAGTGAGGGCTCCGCGGCGGACGGCGGAATCGCTATGAACAAGAATCTAGGCTGGAAGGTCGTCGTAATCGTCGCCACCCTTGTGGTATTTGTCTTTGGGATCTTTGGTTTGCCCCAGAGCTGGTCCGGCAGGGGGTTGCTGGCCGCACTCGAGGATCGGATTCACCTCGGTCTCGATCTTAAGGGCGGAACCCACCTGATCTTGCAAGTGCAGGTGAATGACGCGGTTAACGTGGACTCCGACAATGCGCTCGAACGCTTGAAGGCGCAACTCAAATCGCACAAGATCAACTACGCCGAAATCACCAAGCCCGATCCCACGAATAATCCCGAGAAGATCCTTATTAAGGGTGTACCGCCGGAGCAGAGTTCCGGGCTGCGCTCGCTGGTGGACGATAATCTGCCGGAATACAGCCTGGCCTCCGGACTCGAAAATACGTGGACGGTTTCGATGAAGCCGCAGGCGCTTGCCGAGTTGAAGCGGCGGGCGGTTGCCCAGGCGATTGAAACCATTCGCAACCGAATTGATCAGCTGGGTGTCAGCGAACCGGTCATCGAAGAGCACGGACTGGGGCAGTATCAGATTCTGGTGCAGCTTCCCGGGGTGGACGATCCCGCCCGCGTGAAAGAAATCATGCAGTCGACCGCCATGCTCGAAATTCGCCAGTCGCTTGGCGGGCCTTACCCCAGCGAGCAGGCGGCGTTGCAGGATCATGGCGGCGTCTTGCCGCAAGATTCGGTCTTGCTGCCCGGCCGCAGTCTGGGTGTCAATCAGGAAGGACCGATGTGGTATCTGGTTTCGCGGGCATCGGCGGTCACCGGCCGCGACTTACGCAATGCCGAGCCGTCCCGCGATGAGAATGGGCAGCCGTCGGTCCAGTTCACCCTGACCAACGAAGGGGGCCGCCGCTTCGCCGCTTTCACCGGGGCGCACGTGGGAGAGAACCTGGCGGTCGTGCTCGATGGCAAAGTGCAGGAAGTTGCCGTGATCAAGGAACAGATTCACGATAACGGTGTGATCAACGGACGGTTCACCGAGCAGGAAGCCAAGGACCTGGGCATGATCCTGCGCTCCGGAGCCTTGCCGGCCGGCATCCGCTATCTGGAAGAGCGGACGGTCGGACCCTCGCTCGGAAGCGATTCGATCCGCGCGGGGGTCACCGCCGCGATCATCGGCATGCTGGCCGTGCTCGTGTTCATGCTGATTTACTACCATGCGGCCGGCATCAACGCCGATGTTGCCCTGATTCTGAATCTGATTATTTTGTTGGGCTTTTTGGGATACAGCGGTGCTACGCTCACGCTGCCGGGAATTGCCGGGGTGATCCTGACCGTGGGTATGGGAGTTGACTCGAATGTGCTGATCTTTGAGCGCATCCGGGAGGAATTAAGAAACGGCAAGACCCCTCCCTCTGCGGTGGAACAGGGCTTCAGCCACGCCTGGATCACGATTGTCGATACCCACGTTACGACCATTGTCTCGGCCGTCATCCTTTTTATATTCGGCACAGGTCCGGTGCGCGGCTTTGCGGTTACGCTGAGCTTTGGTCTGTTCGCCAACCTGTTCACCGCGGTGTTTGTATCGCGCGTGATCTTTGACTGGATTTTGAACCACAAGCAGCGCGGGGAAGCATTGAGCATCGGCTAAATGTCCAACCGGGCTCGCCCAAGGGACTGAAAGCCCCGGGGGTCTGCGAACCCCGGGGAACTGGAGTTCAAAGCAGGTGGAATTTTTCCGCAATCCGAACATCGATTTTCTCGGCAAGAAGTGGTACTTTCTTGCCTTTTCTCTGGTCTTCAGCGTCGCCGGCGTGCTCTCCATGCTTTTCTGGCACGGGATTCCCTACGGCGTGGACTTTCGTGGGGGAACGCTCGTCTACGTCAAGTTCGCGCAAACTCCCGACGACGGCGCGATCCG
>DASPVG010000083.1:0-5443 GCA_035622455.1 Terriglobales bacterium | reverse complement strand
AACCCCAGGGCTGGGCACCAGCGGCGGGGAATCCCCCAGCCACCGTCTAAAAACCCTTCCAGCCACGGACCGGTGGCAGGAGCACCCCAGCACAGCTTGCCGCGAACGTCGAACTCTCCGTGGCTTATGTTCTAATACCTCTGCATGACGAAACGGAGATCCAAAGGGGCCTACATGATCTCGGCGGTCGCCGAGATGTACGGCATTCATCCCCAAACTCTGCGCCTCTACGAGCGGGAAGGATTGCTGAAACCTTCCCGCACCGAGGGCAACACCCGCATGTACACCGACGAGGATTTGGAGCGGCTGGAATTTATTCTTTCTCTGGCCCGCGACCTCCGCGTGAACATCAGCGGCATTGCCATCATTCTGCAAATGCGCGAACGGATGGAAGAGATGCAGCGCCAGATTCAGGATTTCGTGAAATATATCCAGGAGGAAGTGCTGACCCGTGCCGGCGCCGCCGGAGACAGCTCCCGCGAGGCGATCATTCCGGTTCGGCGCCCGTTGGTCCCTCCCCTGGTTCGCAAGAAGTAGCCAAGCGGAATCGATTCTGAGTCTCGCTCTGCCGACCCCCCGCATCGTTCCCGGTGGCTCGGTGACGGCTGGCACAGCACTCGAAACCCTTCCGAGCTACAATATTTAGTCTTCATGCCCAACCTGATCATTGGTGTACCCAAAGAGAGCTATCCTGGGGAGCACCGGGTGGCTTTAGTGCCGCTGGTGATCCCCGCCCTCAATAAGGCGGGATTTGAAATCATCCTCGAGCAAGGCGCCGGCGCCGAAGCCGGCTACCCCGATGCGGCTTACGCCGAAAAAGGAACGAGGATTCTCGCGGACCGAGCTGCAATCTTCGCCGAAGCCGACCTGATCGTTCAGGTTCTCTGTTACGGCTCGAACGATCTCACCGGAAAAGCCGACCTTTCCTGGATGCGTCGCGGCCAGGGGCTGGTAGGTTTTCTGCGGCCGCTCGGATCGCTCGCAGTGATCGAGGAGATTGCACAAACCGGCGTCACTTCGTTCTCCGTGGAGTTGATGCCGCGCACAACCCGCGCCCAAAGCATGGATGCACTGTCTTCGATGGGCACGCTCTGCGGCTACAAGGCTGTGTTGCTGGCGGCCGTGACCCTACCCAAGATCTTCCCCATGCTGACGACCGCAGCGGGCACGATCACACCCGCGAAAGTGCTGGTGATCGGCGCCGGCGTCGCCGGATTGCAGGCCATTGCTACCGCACGCCGTCTCGGCGCCGTGGTTTCCGCCTACGATATGCGTCCCGCCGCCAAAGAGCAGGTGAAGAGCCTGGGCGGACGATTCGTCGAACTCCCCATCGAAGCGAAGCACGCCGAAGATGCCCGGGGGTACGGCACCGCGCAAGACGAGGACTTTTATGCCAAACAACGGGAACTCCTGGCTCGTGCTGTGGCGGAAAACGACATCGTGATCACTACCGCCGTCGTACCAGGCAAGAAGGCGCCGGTGCTGATTACCTCGGACATGGTCGCGAAAATGGCGCCGGGCTCGGTCGTCGTCGATCTGGCGGCTGAGCGCGGAGGGAACTGTGAATTGACCCGAGCCGGCGATACCGTGGTCGAGCACGATGTCAAGATCATCGGGCACATCAATCTGGCCAGCGAAGTCCCTTATCATGCCAGCCAGATGTACGCCCGCAACCTCTCGGCTTTTCTGCTCCACCTGGTGAAGGATGGCAAACTGCGTACCAACGACGATGAAATTGTTCGGGACACCCTGTTGACCTACCAGGGTGAAATCGTGAATCGACGGGTCCGGGAATTCTTTGGTCTGCCGGAGTTGGTGGCAGAGCAGCGCTCCCGGTAAAGGTCATCCCGTAGCCAAAGGCGATCTGCTTGTGCCCTGCGATCCTTGCTCCCTGTGCTTTTCGGAGCCGGCAGGAGTAGGGCGCGAGGCAAGAGTTCAGGAGGCTAGATGAGTTCGGCATTGATCGATGGCTTGTTCGTATTCATGCTCGCGGGTTTTGTCGGGTTTGAGGTCATCCGGCGAGTCTCCCCCTTGCTGCACACTCCGCTGATGTCTCTCACCAACGCCCTCGATGCCATCGCCGTGGTAGGAGCCATCGTCCTGGTTGGGGAGCACCAGACGAAGCTGGCTTTTTGGCTGGGCTTCCTAGCCGTGATATCGGCAATGAGCAATGTTGTCGGCGGATTCCTGATTACCGACCGCATGCTCAAGATGTTCAAAACCAGCCGTCCGACAAAACCATGAATACCGCGTTCGCCGGCAACCAGATCATCATCGAATTTCTTTACCTTGTGGCGAGTGCCCTTTTCATTCTTTCCCTGAAGTGGATGAGTGCTCCACAAACCGCCCGCCACGGCGTTTGGGCGGGCGAGATCGGCATGGTCGCGGCGATCGTCGGCACTTTGCTGCACCACGGGATTGTGGACTACCGCTCGATCGCCATCGCCCTGGTGATCGGTTCCGGAATCGGGATTCCGCTCGGTCTGGTACACATGACCGCAGTGCCGCAGCGCACCGCCCTCAGCCATGCCTGCGGCGCATTGTGCGTCACCCTGGTGGGAACCGCCGAATTCTATCTGCGCACGCCGAACGTGCCGCGCTTCACCATGGCCGTGCTTTCGCTCGAGGTCATCCTCGGCTCATTAACTTTCACCGGCAGTCTGATGGCAGCAGGCAAACTGCAGGAAATCTTGCCCCAGCGTCCCCTGACCTATAGAGGCCAGAACGTGGTGAATCTTTCTCTCCTGGCCGTGGCCATCGCCGTAGCCGTCGATCTGATGCTGCACCCGGGCAACCGCCAAGTGTTCCCTGCCATGATCGCAATCTCACTCGCCTTTGGCGTGCTCATGATCGTGCCCATCGGCGGCGCCGACATGCCCACGGTGATCTCCCTGCTGAACTCATACGCGGGTCTCTCGGCCGCGGCGATGGGCTTCGTGCTGGAGAGTAAACTTCTGATCATCGCAGGAGCTCTCGACGGGTCCTCTGGCTTCATCCTTTCGGTGATCATGTCAAAAGCGATGAACCGCTCGTTCACCAATGTCCTGTTCGGAGCCTTCGGACAGGTGCAAGCCTCCGAAGCGGCAGGCCGGGAAGAAAAAACTGTTCGCAGCGCCACCGCCGAGGAGGCGGCCGGAATTCTGGCAGCGGCGAATCGCGTCGTGGTCGTACCCGGGTACGGGATGGCGGTAGCTCAGGCGCAGCACAAAGTCCGCGAACTCTATGACGCCCTCCGCAAGCGTGGCGTAGAGGTGCGCTTCGCGATTCACCCCGTCGCCGGCCGTATGCCTGGGCATATGAATGTTCTGCTCGCGGAAGCCGACATACCTTACGACCAGCTGGCGGAGATGGACGACATCAACGGTGACTTTCCCCAGACCGATGTTGCCCTGGTGATCGGCGCCAATGATGTCACCAACCCGTCGGCCCGCACCGATCAGTCGAGCCCCATCTACGGCATGCCCATTCTCGATGTCGACAAGGCCCGCACCGTGATGGTGATCAAGCGCAGCATGAGTCCGGGATTTGCCGGCATCGACAACCCGCTTTATTACATGGACAAGACCTTGATGCTGTTCGGGGATGCCAAATCTTTTGTGAATGGAATCGTGCACCAATTATCGGGGAATACCCACTCCTAACAGCCTTCCGTCCTTGCCTTGAACCGCTCCCTCGGCCGCGACAGCTGATGAACGAACGTCTCCCGGGGTTGCCTGGAGCACCCCGCATCCGCGATTGAGAACCAGCCAGCCATAGCCCGCCGTCGGCTGCAAGCATCTCAAGACTGCGGCCAATCACTTTGGTTACTTTCACCCTGTCTCGGTTGCGGGCTACTCTGAAAGGAACGAAACCAACGGGTGATGAAACTAATCTGAGGTAATCGGGTTCGAATGAGCAGCATGTCCCTCGGCCATATCAGGCTTAAAATCTCCTGTTTTGCCGCGCTTTTGCTGTTGGTGACCCGCGCCTCCCCAGCCCAGGCCGATGCCACCCTGCTTCTCGAAGAGCCTTATGGACACTTTGGTGAGTTCACCGGAACCGGGCATGCGGCGGTGTATCTGTCGCGAGTCTGCGCCGAGTCGCCAACCGTATTACGCACTTGCCGAGAAGGAGAGACCGGGGTGGTGCTCAGCCGGTACAACCGAATTGCCGGGTACGACTGGCTCGCGATTCCGCTGATGCCTTATCTGTATGCCGTCTCAGAACCCGAAGGAATTCCCCTGTTCGCCAACTCCAAGATTGTGGCCTTCCTGAGAAACCAATACCGCAAAAATCATCTCGAGGCCATCGCACCCGACGATCGCAATGGAGAGCCGCCACAAGGCAATTGGACCGAACTCCTCGGGGCTGCCTACGACCGCACCATTTACGGCTTCAGCATCGAAACCAGTGCGAAACAGGACGAGCTGTTCATTCGGCAATACAACTCCCGTCCCAATGTTTCGCAATTCGCTCTCCTCACCCAAAACTGTGCGGATTTTGCCGCCGCCGTGATCAACTTCTATTACCCCAAGACCCTGCATCGCAACCTCATTGCCGATGCAGGGATTACGACGCCCAAACAGATCGCCAAATTGCTGGCGCACTACAGCGCTCGCCATCCCGAACTCCTGTCCGCGAGCTTTGTGATCCCGCAGGTGCCGGGCACGATTCGGCGCAGCACGCGTGTCCACGGAGTCATTGAATCGATCTTGAAGTCCAAGAAATACGTGTTGCCGGTGGTCGTCTTGCATCCGGCGGTCACCGGGATTTTGGCCGCAGCCTACCTCGGCAACGGAAGATTTGATCCGGCGCGAAACGCAATGATCCTCGAACGAGGACGCGAGTTCGAGCCGCCCCTGCCTTCGACCGAGCGCCGCAATTATCAGAACGAGTTGCACCTGTTACTGGCCGGCGACCGCAAACCGAGGAGCTGGAGCGATCTCGAAGAAGCGGCGGAGCCGCAATTCGACCCCGAGGGCAGGCCGGTGCTACGGGTTCGCGTCGGCGAAACGTTCGTGGACATGGGCATCTCCCGAGAGAACATTCTCGAGACCCCCGCTCCCGCGAACCTGGCGGAAGGGCTGCTCGTGGCTCGCCTCGCCGTGGAGTTGCGCCGCAGCGAAGCGCCTCGAGCCTCGGGCAGCGATGTGATCAACGACTGGCAGCTTCTTCACCAGCTCATGCCGCCGGGCAGAAGCCTGGACTAAACTCCCGCCTGGCTTTCGAGGGTTAGGTCAACGTATTGGCTGGCAATACCAGGCAGGTCGCAGCAATACGTTCTCCGATCTCTCCCGCGAGAATGCCTTTAGGCGCTTCCGCTGCCGCTCAGGATCTGTCTCGACTTCTCCACCGCAAGTAGGATGCAGGCCGCCAGAGAGGTTCCGCACTGTTGGTTGGTGCAGAGCCACCATCCTCGCGGGCGGCCATGCCAATCCATTTCTCGAATGCTCGAGCTATGGGG
>DASPVG010000082.1:0-34566 GCA_035622455.1 Terriglobales bacterium | reverse complement strand
GTGGAAAACTACTTTAACTACTTCACCGAAATCGAGGATCACTTTCGCCAGCGACGCGGCACGACGCTTCTGCTTTCCACGCTCGACTGGGTGCTGATGGACCTCTGGAAAGAGGCGGGCGTTCCCCTGGAAGCTGTATTGCGGGGCATTGATATCACGTTTGAGCGCTTTGCCGAACGGCGATCGAAGAATCGCAAAGTAAATGGCTTGGGATTTTGCACGCAAGAAGTGCTTTCTGCTGCCGAGGCGATGAAGGAAGCCGCCGTTGGGAGCAAAAGATCGGCCCGCGAAAATGCGGCCGAATCCGCATTCCGGATCTCGGAGATTGTTGGCTTTCTGCGGCAAAACGCGGACGCCCTGGAAAGAGTTCAACTCCCTGAAACCAGAGATCTCTCGCCTCGGCCAGTGGCCAGAGAAACGGCGCAGATGCTGCGGGAAATTGCGGGACAACTGGAGCAGGCCGAGACGCTACCATCGCGACTGGAAGATCTCGAACGAAGGCTTACCGTGGCCGAGGAGAAGCTGTTTGCGGTTTTGCTTGCGGTGATTCCCGATCACCAGATCGTGGCTGCGCGGGCCGAGGCCGACCACGCCCTGGCGCCCTATGTAAGGAAAATGTCAGCGGCGCAGATTGAGCAACTGCAGAAGCAATATATCCGCAAGCGCTTTCTCGACAAATATGGGCTGCCGAGACTGAGTTTGTTCTACCTCTGAGCCCCGGAAGTACTCAGCCAGGCTCAAGCCCGGAGAATCTCTCGGTCAGCGAACGAGAGCTGTCTGGTTTCTCCTCGACCGAGGACAAGTCATTGCCCTGGTGGATAGAATCATTTCTTGCTTTTCAGCATCGAAAAACTGGTTTATGGCGGCGACGGTTTAACCCGGCTGCCCTCCGACGAGCATGGGCAGGGCAAAGCCGTGTTCGTACCGTTCGTACTCGAGGGAGAAAGCATTGAGGGCTCTCTGGTCGACGAAAAACCTGGATTTGCCCGGGCCCATGCCGATCACATTCGCCACGCTTCCCCCCATCGGATCGAACCACAGTGCCCTTACTTCGGCTCCTGCGGTGGATGTCACTACCAGCATTCCACCTACGAACATCAGCTCGAAATTAAAGCTGCCATCCTGAAGGAAACCGTTCGTCGTATTGCGAAAATAGAATTGGGTGTCGATTTGATCCTTCATGCCTCGCCCGCCTGGGGTTATCGCAACCGCGCCCGCTTGAGAATCGAAGGGAAACCTGAGTTCGCGCTCGGTTATTACCGATTCAGCTCGCAGGATCTGCTCCCCATCGAGCAGTGCCCTATCAGCTCCCCGTCGATCAATCAGGCGATCGCAACGTTGTGGAGAATGGGGCGGGCGGGGACCCTCCCGGCTGAACTCGAAGAGGTGGAAATCTTTGCCAATGCCGAGGATGACCGGCTTCTCGTCGAGCTCTACGGCAACTCTGCCATGAACTTGGAGTTTGTTGGTGAAGCGGTGAAGAGCGCAATACCGAAGGTAGCCGGGGTGGTGTGCTTCCAATCCGGATTCCGCACCCGGCCGCGTACGGAGCATCAGACCCCGATCATCGGATCGCGAGAACTCACCTACAACACAGAACATTTTGCTTACCGGGTCAGTGCGGGATCGTTTTTTCAAGGGAATCGCTATTTGATGGACAAGCTCATCCGTGTTGTGACCGAGGGATATGCCGGAACGTTGGCGTTGGACCTGTACGCAGGAGTTGGGCTGTTTTCCGCAATACTAGCCAGGAGTTTCGCCCAAGTACTTGCCGTTGAATCGTCCTCCGCTGCTTACGCCGACCTCGTATCGAACCGACCGTCGAATGTGAAGGCGGTTCATAGTACGACGGAGCAATTCTTGAACCGCGCGCGTAAACTGCGCCCAGACCTGCTCGTAGTCGACCCACCGCGGAGCGGGCTGGGGGAAGCGGTGATTCGCTGCCTTCACACGTTGGGAGCGCGCTCGATGGTCTACGTTTCCTGCGATCCGGCCACCCTCTCCCGCGACCTCGCAAGTCTGGTAAGAGCAGGGTACTCCATTCAGCAAGCCCATTTGGTCGACCTATTTCCTCAGACCTTTCACATCGAAACCGTCTTCCGCATGGTGATGGCGTAGCCAGCCGACACGACGGCAAGTGACACGTCGAGAGCGCAGGTTCAGGCTACCTGAGCGTGTCGCAAGCGTGGAGCGTCAGTCGGCCTCGATAGCCGTGCTCTTATCGTTGGTCGGGGGGATCTTCGAACGCGGTGAACTCAGCCGTTTCGGCCTCGTCTGGACTCTGTCGATATTCCTGAATCAGTCTCCGCGCCCGCTCGGCATCCTCTTGGCGTACTAAGATGATCGTGCCGCCGACCCCGGGCAGAATGTCTTGCGGAGCATCGAGTGAGGTAACGTCGCAGTCAATTCCTGCCGATTCCAGGAGTCCGCTCACGACCATGGCTTCGGATTCTTGTTCGGTATCAAACACCCGGACCAGTTTTTCGTTTGGATCAGGATGTTGCTTGGCCTGTTCAGAACGGAGTTGTACCATGGCTCCTCCAGTAACTGGATGTAAATTCTACTCTTCCGGCAAGTACCACGGGAACTGATTCCAATCATTCGACTTTTAGAGTATGCTCGGCCGCGGGTAACCAAAGTCCAACACTGTCGAGCCATTGTCTTCCCCGCGAATAACCACCACAATACGATGAGAAGGGGGCGCAACGCCCACTAGTCGTCGGACATCTAACTTCAGATAGAGCTGCGAAGGGAAGTGGGGAACGAATGAATAGTGTGGAACACGCTGGGCAGTCGGTGAACCTAAGCGAGAAGGAGCAGGAAGCCCGGCAAATTCGCCGCTTGCAGCTCATGATCAGTATGGTCATGTCTGTGATCAGCCAGGACCCTAACCTTACGGTCGAAGAAGCGTCTGAATTAGTGGCAGGTGCGAAACGAGCGGCGCTCGCGATGTTCCCGGACAAGGAATTTGCCTACGATATTCTCTACAAGCCTCGGCTGCAGCGGCTGATGAACGAGCGCTTCCGGTTGCAGTAGAGATCTTCGAGACAAGGCTCGCAGCCCTTGCCAGGTGTGGCTTGCCAGCCGTTGTGCTCTGCCAGGGATCGCCCACTTGCGCGATCAACCAAGGGAGAAAAGGCGGCCGAGGCTGGAAGTTGACCATCTCTGCCGATACGGACTAGACTCCCTCCTCAGTGAGGCCCTCGATGAAGGAAATTCTGGTAGTGCTCGCACTATGCCTAGCCTGCTCGGCTCAAAAGGCGGCCGACGATCCAGCTCATCATCACGAGGATCTTACTTCCGAACAGCTTGGAACCGTGCATTTCCCGACTTCCTGTACCGAGGCGGTTCAGAAAGGCTTCGAACGTGGCGTGGCTTTGCTGCATTCTTTCTGGTACGAGGAGGCACAGAAACAGTTCCAGGAGGTGGCGACCGAGGATCCCCATTGCGCCATGGCCCACTGGGGACTCGCGATGAGCTATTGGCACCAGCTCTGGAACCACCCCGATAAGGCCACCATCAAGAAAGGAAACGCCGAAGTAAAGCGGGCGATCGCGCTGCACTCGCGCGATGACCGGGAATGGGGCTACATTTCTGCCATGGAAGCCTTCTACGGGGGAAAAAAGGATCGCGGCTATCAAAGCCGCGCCGTTGCCTACTCGAAGGCGATGGAGGTCGCCTATCGGCATCATCCTGAGGACCGTGAAGCCGCCGCCTTCTACGCCTTGTCCCTGTTGGCGTCCGTCCCGGATCACGACACTACGTTCAGCAATCAGAAGAAAGCAGCGGCCATTCTGGAAAAGCTGTTTGCCGAAGAACCGGATCACCCGGGGGTCGCTCACTATCTGATTCATAGTTACGACACCCCGCAGATGGCACAGCTTGGGCTGCCTGCCGCTCAGCGATACGCCAAGATTGCTCCCGCATCGCCCCACGCCTTACACATGCCATCCCACATCTTTGCCCGGCTCGGGATGTGGCAGGACGATATTAATTCCAATCTGGCCTCGATCGCTGCCACTCGCAAGAGCGCGGCGATGCACATGGGAGGCGAAGGCCACGAGTTCCACGCCATGGATTTCCTCGAGTATGCGTATCTTCAGAGCGGCCGGGAGGCGGATGCCTGGCACTTGATCGAGGAAGTTAAAGCGATGCCCCCGATGAAGGATATGTACGGTCTGGGTTTCGATCTCCGGGTTTGGGCTCTGGTCGTTTTTCCCGCCCGCTACGAGCTGGAGCTGCACCGCTGGGCCAATGCGGCCGCGCTCCAACCTCCGCCGGAGGCCAACACGGATGACAGCGCTGCCACGTACTGGGCCCGCGGAATCGGTCATGCCCGGACCGGACATCTCGACGAGGCACGCCAGGATCTGGCCGCACTCGATTCCATTCACCGGAACCTCGTAAAGGAAAAGAAGCCGTTGATGGCTGAGGCCGTCGAACAGGATCGACAAGAGGTCGCAGCCTGGCTGGCGCATGCTGAAGGGCGGAACCAGGAAGCGATCACCACGTTTCGCGAGATTGCCGGAAAGGAAGAAAGCGAGGGTGCCGAGCCCCTAGCAATCCCGGCCCGCGAAATGCTGGCCGACCTCCTGGTCGAGCTGAATCGTCCCCAGGAAGCCTTGACCGAGTACGAGGCTGACCTGAAGTTTAATCCGAACCGCTTTGATGGCCTCGCCGGAGCGGCAAAGGCCTCGGAGCTGGCGGGCAAAAGCGAACAAGCCAATTCGTACTACGCCCAGCTGCTTAAAATATGCGCCGGGTCGAGCTCCGACCGACCGGAACTCCTGCATGCCAAGCAGCTTGTGGCGCAGAACTAAGACAGTTGACCGTCCACCGTTTGCCAACTGCCTGGCGACACCTAGGGTGAGCGCTCGATCGTCCGCACGTGAATCGTATTGGTTGGCTGGTCAAAGGTGCCCATGATTTTCACGCTCTGGTTCGCGTAGGCTCTCGCCTCGTCGGAATCATCAAGTTGGTACTCCACATCGCCGGCGCGCAGCACATAAATGCGGTTTCGACGCAAGACCGTCCCCATGAACGGCCGGGGCTGGGCTGTCGCCGCTCCGGGAGCCGCCTTCTTGTCCGTGGCTGTGGAGTTTTGCCCCTTTGGCGCACTCGCTCCTTGCGTGCTAGGAGCCTGTCGAGGAGAACCCTGAGGCGGCGTCGAGGAGGTCTGGGCAGCGGCCGTCAGCCAGGTTCCTCCAAGCACGACGGCTGCAAGCATCTTTCCCGACCTCATCGCTCCTCCTTCGACCTCTAAACACCAAAGTTACCTCAGGAGAAACATCGATTCAGCCAGCCCTCTTAGGTCCCGTAGGTGCCGGTCGCCTCCTTCTCGGAAAAGCGATCGCGAACTTTTTTCGCGATATTGCTGCGGGTTTCTTCCCCGCTGGTCGGGGCCAGAAGCAGTCCCACTCCCAAGCCAATGCCCATACCTACCAAGACAGCCAAGGCGGTGTTGAGGCCGGGGTGATCCTCACCGCGTATCACCTCCGCCGCTCGGCGGGCACGACCTGAGGCGGTCTGGTAGATATTTTGTGCTGTTTCCCCGGCGCGCTCGGAGAAAGTGCTCGCACTCTCCGCCACACGGTTCCGTAACGCATCGAGCAAAGAAAGCCCCGTGCCGAGCAAAACATTGAACAGAATCTTGTCTCTTCGCGATCGCATAACTCCTCCTGGCTCGATTCTAATCCTGGTATGGAGATGCCGGAAAGGCATCCGGCGTTGGCGCACAATTTGCCAACCGTCGAGAAGGTCCGACACCCTGTGCTGCCACCCTGCGCGGCTACTCCTGCGTGCACCCTTACGCTAGGCGAAGATGCTACAGTTAAAGATTCATGTCTGCGCCGGAATCGCGGTTTGTAAAGGCCTGCAAGGCTCAAGCTGCCGACCGCACCCCAGTCTGGTTGATGCGGCAGGCCGGGCGGTATATGCCAGAATATCGCGCCGTGCGCAAACGATACTCCCTCATTGAAATCTGTAAACAGCCTGCCATCGCCGCCGAGGTAACGATTACCGCCGCCGAAATCCTGGGCGTGGATGCCGCCATCATCTTTGCCGACCTGCTGCTTCCTCTGGAGGTTATGGGATTGCCATTCCACTTCGCGGCCGGGGAGGGACCAGTGGTCAAAACGCCGATCCGAGGTGCCGGAGACGTCGAGCGCTTACAAGCCGACGGTGCTGCCGAATTGGGATACGTGTCGGAAGCCGTGCGTCTCGTATCCCAGCATTTCGCCGGCCGCCTGCCGGTGATCGGCTTCTGTGGTGCCCCATTCACCTTGGCCAGCTATATGATCGAGGGCAGCGGCTCGAGAAACTACGTTCACACCAAGAAGATGATGTACCGATCTCCCCGCACCTGGAACGAACTGATGGGTAAGCTGGTCGAAGTAACCTCGGCCTACGCCACCGACCAAGCGAGTGCTGGAGCAGACGCCATCCAGGTGTTCGACAGTTGGGTGGGTTGCTTGAGTGTGGAGGATTATCGGCGATACGTCCTGCCACGAACCAAGGAATTGGTCGGAAAGCTGCAACAGACCGGTGTACCGGTCATTTACTTCGGAACCGATAGCGCTACCCTGTTGCCATCCATGAAGGAGACTGGCGCGGAGGTGATCGGCCTGGACTGGCGCATTCCCCTCGACGAGGGCTGGCGGAGTCTGAATTTCCGGGGAGCCGTACAAGGCAATTTGGACCCGGTTCTGCTTTTTGCCGACTGGAATGAGCTGCGCTTGCGGGCACAAGGCATTCTGCGCCAAGCCGGAGGGCGTCCAGGACACATCTTCAACCTGGGTCACGGTATTCTGCCGGAAACCCCGGTGGAGAACGTCAAAGCGCTCGTGAGGTTCGTACAAGAGCAGTCGGCGAAAACATCGTGAGCCGCGTATCCAACTCGGACAAGAAGGCGGTTCTGCTGGTGGCACATGGCAGTCCGGATTCCGTGGACGAGGTTCCCGAGTTTCTTCTTCACGTCACCGGAGGGCGTCCGCTTCCCCCGGAGGCAATCAAGGAAGTGAAGCATCGTTACGGGCTGATTGGCCGCTCTCCGCTGACCGAACTAACCCTGAAGCAGGGAGAACTTCTAGCACGAGAACTGGAGTTGCCCGTCTATGTCGGCATGCGGAACTGGAAGCCGTTTATTGCTTCCGCAATCGACACCATGACTCGCGACCAAGTGTCCCAGGCTGTTGTCATCTGTCTGGCGCCGCACAATTCCCGTACCAGCGTGGGTCTTTATCGTTCCGCGCTCAGTCGCAATGGTCAACTCCCGTTTGCCCTCGATTTTGTGGACTGCTGGCACGATCATCCCCTGCTCATCCAAGCCTTTTCCGAAAAGCTCCGTGCCGCCTGGGAGAGAGCCTGTCGCGAAGCCGGGGCCGAAATCCCCGTCATCTTCACCGCGCACAGCGTTCCTCTGCGGACAATCACGGAAGGCGATCCCTATGAGATCCAAGCCAAGGAGACGGCAACCTTGGTTGCCCGCGACGCATCGCTGCCAGTTTGGCTCTCGAAGTTCGCCTTTCAAAGCCAGGGCATGGCCGGGGGAGCCTGGCTCGGCCCGACCGTCGAAGACACGATTCGAGAGTTGGAGCGGGCCGGTCATAAGGGCATTTTCATCCAGCCCATCGGGTTCCTTTGCGATCACATAGAGGTACTCTATGACATCGACATCGGCTTCAAACAGTTCGCCGCGCAGCGCGGAATGCGTTTGTGGCGAGCCGAGTCTTTGAACGACTCGCCACGGCTGGTGAAGGCTTTGGCCGACATCGCCCGCTCGCGGATGGCCAAGCCAGCTCCCAACCTCTGAATGCGGCGGCACGGGGCCGGCTTCGGTCATTTTGTCGCCCGGCGGAACAACGGCCGATGAGCACCAGGATTACCCAACATGCAACGGATTGCCATCATTGGAGGAGGGATCTCGGGATTAGCCGCCGCATTTGCGCTCGAAAAGGTGAGACGTGATGGCGCGCTCCTGGACTATGTCTTATATGAAACCTGTCCCCGGCTGGGCGGAGTCCTGCTCACCGAGCGCGTCGACGGTTGTGTTGTGGAAGCTGGTCCCGACTCCTTTCTGACGGAGAAGCCCTGGGCTCGAGATTTATGCCGTGAGCTCGGGCTCGAAGATCAACTGATCCCATCGAACGATGCCCATCGCAAGACTTACATTCTGAAACAAGGACGCCTCGTAAAAATACCGGACGGCCTGCTGTTCATGGTGCCAACGAAGATTTGGCCGGTGCTTCGCTCACCGTTATTTTCTGCGCAAACCAAACTGCGCATGGTGCGGGAATGGTTCTCGTCACCCCGCAAGTTCAGCCAGGACGAAAGCGTGGCTTCGCTAGTGGAGCGGCATTATGGTCGAGAGATGGTGGAAAGTTTGGCCGATCCACTGCTGTCCGGGGTGTATGGCGGGGAGGCGGGCCAACTGAGTGTCAATGCGGTGCTGCCTCGTCTGGTCGAGATGGAGCGAAAGTACGGCAGCCTGGGAAGAGCAATGCTGGCCGCCCGGAAACAAACCGCCGCCGCGCCCCAAGGCCACGCGAGACCACTCTTCACCTCGCTGAAAGAGGGCATGCAGCAGATGGTGAGTGCCGTGGCCGCCCAGTTGTGGCCTCCGTCGCTATGCCTCGAGACCCAGGTCGAAGCCATCGAGCGCCAGGGTCGTGGGTGGACGATTTCGGGCAAATCCCGGTCCGAGCGGTTTGATGGCGTGATCATTGCCACTCCGGCTCCCACGGCGGCGCGGTTGGTCCGCAGGATCAGTGAGGCGCTGGGGGAGGAATTGCTGGGCATCCCTTACACCTCATCGATCACGGTAAACTTCGGCTACGACCAACGAGTGCGAGCCTCGCTGCCTCCGGGATTCGGATTCCTGGTCCCGTCGAGCGAAGGCCGGCGAATCTTGGCAACGACTTTTGTGCACAACAAGTTCCCGTTCCGCGCACCCGACGACCGTGCTCTTGTCCGCTGCTTCATCAGCGGTGCCCGCAATGAAATCATCTGGGAGCGTTCCGATGAGGAGATTCTCGCCATCGCCAGCGAGGAGCTTCAGAAGACGATGCACCTGCGAGCCGATCCGCTGTTCGCCAGAATCTATCGATGGAAGAGCGTGATGGCGCAGTATGGAGTCAGCCACCTGGGGCGCTTGGAGCGGATCGATCGGTTGCTCTCCGAGCTTCCCGCTTTGGCCCTGGCCGGCAATGGATACCGTGGCATCGGGGTTCCCGACTGCATTCGTACCGGCACTGAGGCGGCCGGCAGAGTCCTGGCGGTGCTTGGTATGGCGGCGGTCAAAACCAGCGCAGCCCTCCCTGGGCATATATCCAAACTCGACACTGGGCTTTCGACATAGGTCTGATAGGCTTCTGAATAGGTTTCTCACCCAGCATGAAAGACCCATCGCAGTCCGACGGTGACCTGCGTCTGACATGTTGACACGCGCTCTCCGCTTCCTCCGGCCTTCCCATCAGCATGGTGCGTTTTCGGCGACGCTGCTGATGATGACGGCGATCATGCTCTCGCGCGTGATTGGCTACGTTCGCGAAGCCTATATCGCCTGGGCCTTCGGTGCTGGACCGCAGACCGATGCCTACGTTGCCGGCTTCACCATCCCCGACTGGCTGAACTACCTGGTGGCCGGGGGGACTGCCTCGATTACCTTCGTATCCATCTACACCCGCTTCCTGGCCGAGAAAAAGGAACAGGATGCCCAGAAAACCTTTTCGATCATCATCACGGTCATGACGGTTGTGCTGGGCAGCGGTACGATCCTGGCCGAGATCTTCACCCCGCAGATCCAACGCCACCTGGTCAAGAACTTCAGCCCCGAGCAACTTGAACTTTGCGTGCATTTGACCCGTATTCTTCTGCCCGCGCAGATTTTTTTCTACGTGGGGGGAGTGGTGTCGGCCGTGTTGCTCTCCCGACGCTTATTTCTGCTTCCCGCCTTTGGGCCTTTGCTCTACAACGTTGCGATCATCGCGGGCGGATTGCTGTTCTCCCGTCGGCTCGGCATTTCATCGCTAGCCTACGGCGCGCTCGTGGGCAGTTTTCTGGGACCATTCCTGGTGAACGCCATCGGCGCCGCATCAATCGGCACGGGCTACCGCATCTCGTTCGACTTCCGCAATCCGGCGTTTCGAGAGTGGGTGCGGCTCACGATTCCTCTCATGGTAGGCGTCTCTCTGGTCACCGCCGATGATTGGATTCTCCGCTACTTTGCCTCTGGCAGCGTGGGCGACATTACCCGCTTGAATTACGCCAAGCGTCTTTTTCAGGTGCCGATCGCCGTGTTGGGACAGGCCATCGGCCAGGCCTCCCTGCCCTTTTTTGCCCGGCTGTTCGGCGAAAAGCGAATGGAAGAGTTTGCCCAGCTGGTGAACTCGTCGATTTATCGAATCATCGCCAGCTCCCTCATCGCCTCCAGCCTGATGGCGAGCGCGGCTTTGCCGCTGGTCGATTTGGTCTACCGCCGCGGACGATTTCACTTCTCGGATTCGCAAGCCACCGCCCTCTATTTCTGGTGGTTCTCCCTATCCCTGGCGTTCTGGTCCGCGCAAGCCCTCTACTCGCGGGCTTTCTATGCAGCTGGAAACACGCTCACCCCGATGGTGGCCAGTAGCCTCATCACGCTGGCATCGATCCCCATGTACGGGGCGCTCTTTCGCGCTTTCTCCACGGTCGGACTCGCCATCGCGTCCGATTTGGGAATTGTCGCCAATACTCTGGCGATCGCCATCTTGCTCGACCGACGTAAGCTCGTGCGCTTTGACCAGTTCCCGTGGGGAGAGTTGGCCAAGGTGGCGATTACCGCGGTTTTTGCGGGAATGATCAGTTCCCGCGTCGCCCGGGGCATCATCGGAGGGGAAAGCCGAGTGCGCGATTTGTATGCGCTGATCCTTATCACCTCGACCTGGGCGGCAGCGGTTGCCGCAGGCCTGTGGTTGACGAGATCCCGACTACCCGCAGACCTTCGCCGGCGTAAGGGTACGATCTATCCTCGCCTGGCGGAACGGCAAGCCGAGGAGCTGAGTCGCGGCGCTGAACCGTAGCGTCCCGCCTTCCGCCCTTCCTCGGGGGGCCGAACGCGGAGCCTTCCTGCGGAGAAATTAGTCTGCCCGGAAGGACCTCGCGCGAGGAATCTTACTGGTACACAGGCAGCAGATTTGCTGAGGGGGGGATAAAAGGTTGGAAGCCAGCCATGCTTTGTGGGAGGGTCGGAGACTAGAAACCCCTCTAGCGCGGCGGACCGCAAGTGCGGTCCCTTCCCCGAGCGCTTCAAAAGCTGAAACTAGGCGCGAGCAGCAACCGCTTCGGCAGGGGCTGTCGGCTTTGCTTCTTCGCCATTCGCCTTTTGGCCAGCTTTGCGGATGTCGATCCCACCCTTGAAGAACGCGCCATCTTCGATCGAAATGCGGGCTGCCACCACGTCCCCGGTCAGGGAACCGTCGCTGCGAATGTCCACGCGGTCGCTGGCGGTCAGATTGCCCCGCACTTTTCCTAAGACCACGATCTCCCGCGCATTGATATTGGCAGAAACCACGCCATTACGGCCCACGGTCACGCGATTTCCAGCCAGGCTAATCGAGCCTTCCACTCTTCCGTCGATGTAGAGAGACTCCGAACCGGTAACTTCACCTTTGATCACGAGCGATTTGCCGATGGTCGCCTGGTCGGCCGTTGTGGCAGACACCGGACGAGGCGGCGCCGCGGTGGGTTCAGTAGGGGGAGTGCTCGCCATCGGCATCGCAGCGCGTTCCGGCTCATTAGGCCGGGTTGTTGGGCCGACGGGCGTCTGAGTTGTGGGTTTCCACATGGGCCTCTGATTCCTTTCCTGAGCTCAAGTTGAACGGTCAGCGTCGCATTTCACCAACCAAGCCGCATTCTACTCCGAAGAGGACGCGGCGTCATGTGGAAATTCTGTGCTTTCCATGACTTTCGCGGAGCCCGAAAACGGCTTTACCATCGATCCATCCTCGGTTTTCGGGGTGCAATTCCTGCTTGGTTACCTGCATTTCTTATATTCATGCCAGCCTGAGCACGGGATTATCCTGGATTCGGGGGGATGTTGACCAACTATGCTCTCGGATTCCATCATTCTTCAGAAGATTGCCCGCCAGCCGAAACGCACTGCAGGATACAAACAGCTGGTCCGAGAACTCGGTCTCGACAGCGCGGCCCGCCGCCAACTTTCCGAACGGCTGGAGAAACTGGTCGAGAACGGGCAGCTCGAGCAGCTCGATTCCCACCGCTATTCGATTCCCCACACCTCGGCGGGCAAGAACATCATCGTCGGACGTCTGAGCATGCATCGCGATGGCTATGGCTTTGTGATCCCCGATCCGCGCTCTCTCGACGAGACCCTCAAAGCCAAATTGTCGGGCGATATTTTCATTCCCCCGCCGGCCATTGGCTCGGCCATGCACGGGGACCGCGTGCGGGTAGAAATTCGTTCCATTCGCTCGGATGGCCGGGCGGAGGGACGAATCGTTGCCCCCCTCGATCGCGCCCACCCGACCGTGGTCGGAATCTTTCATTGTGGTCATCGTCGCAATTACGTGAAACCCATCGATGAGCACCTTACCGAAGAAATTACCATTCCGCCCGGAATGGAGTATCCCGTCGATTCGACCTCTCTGCGATCGGAAGCCGCCAGGACCAAGGGGCGGCGGCGGGAAGGTCAGCGACGCGACCGTCACCGCGTTCTCGGCGAGGAGGCAGCCTCGAAATCCGACTGGCAGGATCTGGAAAATGTGGTGGTGGACGTTGAGATCACCGACTGGCCTACGGCCACACAGAGTGCGCGGGGGCGAGTGGTTGAGATTCTTGGGTACCTTGAGGATTTTGGTGTAGACGTCGAAATCATCATTCGCAAGTTTCATCTGCCGCATCGCTTCCCTGCGCCGGTGCTGGCCGAGGCGGAAGCGGTCGAACCGATCATCTCGGCACGGGAACTTGAGAAACGACGCGATTTCCGCAACTTCGCGGTGGTCACCATCGACGGCGAGAGCGCGCGAGACTTTGATGATGCGGTCACCGTGCGCCAGCTCGATAATGGCAATTTTGAATTGCAGGTGCATATCGCCGATGTCGCCCATTACGTAAGGGAAGGCTCGCCTTTGGATCAGGAGGCGCGTCTTCGGGGCACGAGTGTTTATTTCCCCGACCGCGCCGTTCCCATGCTTCCCCTGGAGCTTTCGACCGACATCTGTAGTTTGCGTCCGCAAGTCGATCGGCTAGTGCTCTCCGCGGTGATGGAGATTGACCACCACGGCGAGGTTCTGGGTTCAACATTGTCGGAGGGCGTGATCCGCTCGAGCGAACGAATGACGTACACCGATGTGAATGCCGTCCTCGAAGGCGACGCGAGCACACGCCGGCGCTACGCCGGGCTGGTCGAAACCTTCGAGCGCATGCGCGACTTGGCACTCATCCTCAACCGCAAGCGCGAGCGCCGTGGTTCGATTGACTTCGACTTGCCGGAACCGGTCATCGAGTTCAATGAATTCGGGCTGATGAAGAGCATCGTCCGCTCCGAACGCAACCTGGCACACCGCATCATCGAAGAGTTCATGCTCGCCGCCAATGAGACCGTGGCCTCCTATCTCGAGTCGAAGCGCGTCGCATCGCTCTACCGCGTTCATGAAAAGCCGGATGCCAAGCGGGTTTATGAATTTGAAATGGTGGCGGCGACCTTTGGCTACTCCCTGGGAGTAGGTGCCCTGCCCATCGAGCGCATCGCGATCAAGACCGATCGTCGCGCCAGCTATGGCACAGGCAAACGAGCGCGCGATCTCGAGATTCCGAAGGAAGTGCACATCACACCCCGCATGTACCAGAAGTTGACGGCGAAGATCGCCGGTAAGCCGGAAGAAAGAATTCTTTCCTATCTCATGCTCCGTTCCTTGAAGCAGGCCAGGTATTCGGAAGAGAATCTTGGACACTTTGCCTTGGCAGCCCCCACCTACACCCACTTCACTTCCCCGATCCGGCGCTATCCAGATTTGATCGTGCACCGAATCTTGAAAGACGTGCTCGAACAATCGGCGGAAGAGCAGGAGGGCGCGGTGCGAATCGGGGTGGTTCCGCCGGGCTTTCGCATGGCGGCAGCCTATCCCGCCGATGGCGTGCAAAGTGAGAGCGAGAAGCCCCGCAGTGAAGGAAGGCGGCCGGCTCGCCTGGTGGACCCGCCGTCGCCATGGTCGAAGCGTCGCGACCGCTCCACCCACCGTGAGGCGCTGCGACCGTTATCGGGTCCGATCTCGCTCGAGGAATTGCACGAGGTTGCCGAGGAGTCGAGCCAAGCCGAGCGCCGGGCCGACGACGCGGAACGCGAACTCATGGAATGGAAGAAATCGAAATTCATGCAGGAGCGTATCGGCGAGCACTTCGAAGGCCTGATCACGAGCGTGACCAAGTTTGGCTTTTTTGTCGAGTTGACCGATCTGTTTGTGGAAGGCCTGGTGCCGCTTGCCTCGCTCACCGACGACCGTTACACCTATCACGAGACGAGCCGCGAGATCATGGGTCAGCGCACGGGAAGGCGGTATCGGCTCGGGCAGCAGATTCGCGTGCTGGTCGATCGCCTGGATCCGGTGGAGAAGAAAATCCAATTTGCCCTGCTTGAGGACCCCGATCGCGGCCGCAAACCGAAACGGAAATAAGGCCGGGCGCGAGATCGAACCCTTGTCGGTGGTGTAAAATTTGTCAGTGAACCCCATTGCCGCTCCGGTTTTGGAGCGGCGAGCTTTCCTGTCGGGACGTGGCTCAGCCTGGTAGAGCACTCGCTTGGGGTGCGAGGGGTCGGCAGTTCAAATCTGCCCGTCCCGACCATTCAACCAGATGTGCGATTTCACTCCGCCGATTGAGTAACTCGCTTGGAGAAAACAGGGAACCGCGTTTCGAGCAATTTATCCTGCTATTCACGGCCGCCGGCAAGGGACGCAAACCGCGCAAGATTCCGTTCTCATTCGAGCTTCGTCGGCATCTCTCTCGATTCTCGGTTGATCTACACTCGGAACAACTCATCTTCGCCACTCGCCGCGGAAGGAAGCTCAGCAGACGGATTGGGCTACGAGACCTGCTCCAAGGCCATCGACAAGGTCACTTGAGCGATCCGGGTCCGCCTGCGCGCTGAAGAGCTATTGCAACCTCACGTACTCCGCTTTGGCTTGCTTCAGAATGGGGAGGTCGGGGTCGGCGTCTTTCCAGAGCGTGAGGAAGTCTTTGTAGGCGGCGAGGGCGCGGACGCGGGCAGCGTCGGCATCTGCTCCCTGCCTCTGTTCTTGAAAAGTTTTCGACTGCAAGGCATTCGCACGAGCCACGCCCAGATGCGCCAAGGCTCCCGTCCAACAGTTCCATACGATGCCGCTGTGGTCGAGAATCTTCTGGAATTCGGCGGCGGCTTCTGTACCCTGTCCAGCCGCCAAGTAGGCTTCACCGCGAATGTACGTGTGATAGAGGCAGGAGAGATTGGCGACGAACTTGATCTCGCCTAACTCGGTCGCAGAGGCGGCTTGCAAAGCATTCAGGGAGAACGCCGGATTCTCTTTATCTAGCTCTAATTGTGCGTGAATCGTTGGTAGCCAAAGCGACTGCATTTGAGTGTCCAGAGGGAAGCGTCTGTTTAGGTCTTCTCCCAGAGATTGGGCAAGCCCCGTATCGCCTGCTAGAGCAAAAGCAAGTGCGGCTTCGCTCCCGACGACCTGACTCGCGGGAGCAAGCTTTAAAGCGTCTGACGCTGCTTGCAGACTATCCGCAGCGCGACCGTAAGCGGCTTCCCGCTGAGCCTCAATCGCCTCCCATATTGCCCCAGCTTCCTTGTTGTCGGCTCGCAGAGCAGAGTCTACGGCCCGCTTAGTCAATTCCTGTGCCTTGCCCAGATGACCCACGTAAGCTTCCGTATCGGATGCGAGCGAAAGCCCGGAATTTTCCTCTGGCTTGCCCACTGTCCATTGTTGCTCAGTAACCATGCGAGAGGAGTCGCCCCCGAGAAAAGCCAAAGCATAGATAAGATTGTGCAACCAGTAATCGTCCAGGTTTCGAGCCTGCGCCTCGCGAATCAACTGCGATGTTTGCTCGAACCGCTGCAAGGCAAGTGCGTAGCGAGGGGCGAATTTCAGGTACAAACCAACACAATCGGACGCAAGGTGCAGACATTGGACCATGATGTCCGTGGCCTTCTCATACTGTCCTTGTTGCGCGTACACGAGGCTCAAACCGCCATACCCGTTCATTTCGCGTGGATAGCTTTCAATTTCTTCCTGATACATCTGAGGGGCTTTGTCCAGTTCGCCAGTGACAAGCCTGTAATACACGGAGGCGATCTCCAGCTTTTCCCGCTCGCTGGTGCGTTCGCGCAGCTGAAATGCCTTAGTGAAGTATTTATCGGCCCGCTCTGGCTCGCGGAGACCGGAGTAGTCCAATCCCACTGCCCGGTAGCCCATGGCAAAATTCGGGTCGAGTGCAACGGCGCGTTGGTGGTAGGGCAGAGCTACAGCAATACTTTGGCTGTGATAGGCAATGTTTCCAAGGCTGAACGCTTTGAGAGCCTCCAATGAAGAAGTTGTAGCCTCAGCCAGTGGCACATCGAACTTCTGCACCGTTGCCAGCGATTCGCCTAGTTCGTGGCGCATCTTCGAGGCTGCCCCGCCCAGCGCGTCCAGCACTTTCTCTTTGGCAGCAGCCGTGACCTGCTCCTCTGCCAGCAGGTCTCCGCTTTGGCAATTCACCGCCTTCAACCCGAGCACATATTGGCTGCCCAATCCAGCAATCGAACCCGCGATGTACACCTTGCTGCCTGCACGCTGGCAAACCTCGCGAACCACATTGGAGGTGAGGGGAGTGGTGGTAGGGCGTGCCATCAGGCGTAAGGTCACCGCGACCTTGTTGTCGGAGAGCACGTTAAGAAAAGGCGACTGGCGCAACGATATTGTGAGCGCCGTCTTCAGCGTGTCATCGAATACCGCATCACCCGTCGTGTTAGCAAAATCGGCGAGAACGATGGTGTCTTTCTCCGTGAGCTTGGGGATGCGATGGAGATAAAGATAAGCGCCCAACACAAGCAACAGGGCACTCACCGCGACTGGAATACTCAATTTCCAGAACGTTCTAACGGGTTCGGAGGCTGCACTTACTATGGGTATCCGCGCCGATTCCGTATCACGCTTCAGCCGTTGTAAGTCCGTGCGAATGTCGGAAGCGTGCTGGTAGCGTAGACTTCGGTCTTTCTCCAGACACTTGTTGATGATCCGTTCTAAATCGGCTGGCACATCGGGGTTCAACCGCACGCATGGAGTGGGCATCCCATCCAGAATGGCTTTGAAGATCACACCTGAAGTTTCTCCACGGAACGGTAATGTTCCCGTTGCCATCTCGTAGAGAACCGCACCGAAGGAGAACAGGTCAGTGCGTGCATCCAATTCCTTAGCGCGAACTTGCTCTGGCGACATGTAGGCAATCGTTCCAACCGCTTGACCGGGGCTCGTCAGGGGTTCTTCCAGCGTCACGGTCGAAGCGGCGGTCGCATCAGCTTCGAGCGAGCTTGGGGCGGGCGTAACCTTTGCCAGTCCGAAATCCAGAACCTTGGCGTGTCCGCGCTTCGTCACGAAAATGTTCGCCGGCTTGATGTCGCGGTGGACGATTCCTGCTGTGTGTGCCGCATCCAAAGCGTCGGCAATCTCGATGCCCAGAGACAGCACGTTCTCAATCTCCATCGCCTTTCCACCGATCTTGTGCTTCAGCGTCATTCCGTCGAGGTACTCCATGGCGATGAAGTGCTGACCTTTGCGCTCGTCAATCTCGAACACCATGCAGATGTTGGGATGGTTCAGGGCAGAAGCCGCTTGTGCCTCGCGCTGGAAGCGAGCCAGAGCTTGTGCGTCCTTGGCCACGTCGTCAGGCAGGAACTTGAGGGCAACGAAGCGATGCAGCTTCACGTCCTCAGCCTTGTAGACAACACCCATCCCGCCCCCGCCCAGCTTCCCGACGATGCGGTAGTGCGAGATGGTCTGGCCGATCATGGGTGGGAACTCAGGCTGCAATGGTAGGGACCGAGAGAACGGGAAGTCAACGTGGAGAGGACGATTGAAGTGCTGTATCGTGACCGGAGTTCGCCAGAAGATCCCAACGGCTCTTCCGTGAAATTTCATTCGCGTCTCTGATAAGCTTTCGTGGGCCAGCCTTTGGGAGCCTGTCGGCTGTTGACACACGCTGTCTAGGCGTGGCAGGTGCAAGTGCTCAGGAGGCTGTATATGAGACGTGCTTCTCTTATCACCATTGTTGTGTTTGTCGCGGGTCTCGCCATCGGCTACTTCGCCCGAAGCGCTGCGGGCATGCTCGAGCGAATGACGCATGCCGCGGACTTGGCGGCCATCGAAAAAGTGCACCAAGAGGAAATTGAGGTCACACTGACGCAAGACCCGAAGGGGCTGATAGAGCTCTGGTCGGAGGATGGGGTGCAATTCAATCCGGGAAGCCCGCCTGCGGTCGGCAAGCAGGCCATCGCGGCTGAGCATGAGAAATTCCGCTCCCAGTACCCCGGCTTGAAGGTGTTCAGCTACATGTCCAAATACAAGAACCTTCAGGTCGAAGACGGCTTGGCATGCGAGTGGTTCGAAAAAAAAGGCGAGTATAAGTTGTCTCCAGAGTCCCCGCTGGCCACTTGGCACGCTACCGGACTGCAGGTGCTGAAGCGGCAAAGCGACGGCTCGTGGAAAGGGATGATGGTCTTTCCTATAAGTTGGGACGAACTTGCCACGGGCGGGAAGGCTAAGACGCAATAGTGGCCGGGCCAGTCAGCACGCTAGCCGGAGAGCGAGCTGCCAAAAGTGTCGCGTTGCATGGTTTTCTTGCGCTTGCCAGCTGCTGGTCAAATGGCTTTCGAACGAAGAGGATGGCATGAAAGCGCCCTGTGCGGTGAATCTACGCTATGCGGTCACCATTTCGCAGAAGCGATTGCGCCGGCGGGTTGTTCAACTGAGTTCCTTGCGAATGGCGGAAATCTGCGCCGCTCTGCGCTTCTCTCTCGGCTGCGATCTCAGCTAATCGTACCAGTGCACAGCGCGGCCAGCCCCGAAACGCAATGTCATGTTTTCGGTATTTGGGCTTGCTATGCCCGCGCAAAACGTTTTGCGCACGTCGTCCCAACACCACGAACGGATTAGTTGTAGAGCTCGGCAGTTGCGAGCGAGGACCCGGCCATCTCGACCGCGGCGCGGCTTCCGCCTCCCGCCACCAGAACCTTCCCTTGCGGCAGTAGTGTTGCCGTTTGCCGCGACCGCCCGAGCTTCATACCGCCGGTGGGACTGAAGCTGCCCGTGGACGGCCTGGGTGGTTCTTTCCCGGACCTGCGGGAATTTCTCTCGAAGCCAGACTCGGCGGAGTGCATGAGGGTCAGGCGCACGAGCGTGCTGGTAAGACGCAGGAGTCCCGATGCCCTTCACTGGCTGGTCGGAGCCTGCAGGGTTTTTACCAGCCAGGGAGTGATGACTTCCTTGAAAATGCGGGGATCGGGCCAGACCCCGACTTGCCGGCCCAGATGGCCGCCGGAAGGGTTGATCCAGGCTTCTTTCGGCGTGTCCCCTTTGCTGAGCAGCAGGTACTCATCCTCGATGGGCACCTGGGTATCGCGCACGCCTGCGAGGATGAGCATCGGGGCCATCGGCTTGCCGAGAAGGCCCTGATGAACCAGAGACATCTTCGGCAAATAATCGCCCATCTCGTCAAGCGTGTGGACGCCTTCGAGAATGTTCATCAGGGCCGGCACCTGATCGAAAAGATATTCCCGATTTCCCAGCAGCGAATTCATCAAGAAATCTTTCTGAAAGAATTTGTCGACCGGAGGCGACTGTGCGCTGGCACCGCGCAGGCGGGCATGCTCGACGATTGCCATTTTTGTGGCCCAATACGCGCCCCAGCTGACGCCATGCATGGCGATGCGGTTCTTGTCGATCTCGGGCCGCGACTGCGCGTAGTCCAGCACCTTCGAGAGCATGCGCTCGGAGGTTTCGCTGACCTTGATCGGCGCCTGGCCGGTACCGGGACCGTCCACGGCGAGAAATCCGATGCCAAAAGGAAGAATCGCCCCGAAGCTCTCCGCCAGATCTTCCTTGCGGCTGTCCAGGCCGTTCACGGCAATCACCAGCGGCACCGGGCTCTTCGGATTCTTCGGCAGGCGCAGATAGCCGACGATTTCCTTACCTTCGAAGGGAAGGTTGACGACTGCGAGCGGTGGATCGAAGAAGCGCGCGTGCGCGAGAAAGGCTTCGATGGCCTTCTGGTACGAGAGCTGCTTGCCGGGAGACGCGGGAATGGGCCAGCGCCCGAAGGAATAGAGCCGCCAGGCACGGATGTAGTCGGCGTTGGCCTTGGCGGGATCCGTCTTCTCGAGTACTTTTGCCTCGTTATAGTAACGATCGCCGACCTCGATGAAGGCCGCTGCCCACTCGTCCTTGTCCGCCGAATGGATGTTTTCAAATGCTTCCCTCACATCGCGAGGATCGAGACCAATCAGCGGATACTGGCCGACTTCGGCGCGATGGATGGCTTCGATTTTGATTTCCTCAATCGTGCGCTCGCGGTGCTCCTCGGCC
The DNA here is from genome assembly GCA_035622455.1 of Terriglobales bacterium. GTDB lineage: Bacteria > Acidobacteriota > Terriglobia > Terriglobales > Acidobacteriaceae > JAFAGX01. Next base: position 13,972 of record DASPVG010000082.1, on the reverse strand, counting down.
AACGTCCCCACAGACAGCACAACCGCTCCTGTCAGCAACAGCAAGAAGAGCCTCAGTTGAGTTCTAGGCTTCATGATTTCTGATCCTGTTTCGCGCCTCCGGATTCGAGCGGGACTGCTTACAAGAAAAGGGCCGGAGGAAATTGCTCCCGGCCCCAAATCGTTCCTCTGGGTTGAGCTAAAAAAGGAACTTGGCGCCAAGTTGAATGGAACGTGGTCCGCCCGATCCTACCGCGGGATTGGCCGCCGCAATGTCCGGGGTAGCGCACCCACAGCCGAAGGCTGCCGCCGAAGGATCGTTCAAACCGAACCCGTTCTGCCCGCCGTAGGGATTGGCGAAGTTGGGATGATTGAAGATGTTGAAAAACTCCGCCCGGAACTGGAGACCGTAGCGCTCGCCGAAGTGGAAATTCTTGGCCACAGAGAAATCAAAGCCCTTGAAACCGGAGTCCGGGAATATGTTGCGGCCCATGGTTCCGAACTGGCCGAGGGGTGGCGGATTCAGGAACGAGCGCTTTTTCGCATAGCACCCAAAATCGGAAAGTGAAGTGGTCGCCGGTCCACCGGCTTTACCTCCGTCGAGCGCTAAGGCTTGCGCATTGCAGCTTGCATTGGCGGTGGGAGCGGCGGGATTGTGGCTGCCGGGGAAGAACGGAAGAGGGGTCGGGCCCGACTGGAAATCGGAAGGCTGGCCGTAAAAGTCCCAGCGGATCGGTTCATTCGCCGGCGGACTTACCGGCAAAGGACCCACGCCGGCCGCATCGGTTCCCTCGTCCATGACCCCCCAGTACTGGGGACTCTGCAGATTGATGATCGAGTTAATCTCCCAGCCTTCGAGCATCTGACCGTAGCCGCTGCGGCCAGGAATGGCATAGGTGAGCGAGATCGTCAACCGGTTCCGGATATCGAAATCGCTGTTGGCGTATTCTTTCCCTACATTGTAGGAGTCCTGCGGCAGGCCCGATCCATAGCCAAAGTCCCAGTTCGCGCTCACGTCGTCGAGGGCGTGCGAATAGGTGTAACCGGCGACCATGCTCAGGCCATGAAAGTTGCGGGCATTCAAGGTCACCTGCAGCGCGTTGTAATTGGATCGGTATACGTTCCCCATCTGGAAGATGTTGCTGAGGTAATTAAACTTGGCGTTGAAAGGTCGCGAGTCCTGATCGCAGTTCGGATCGGTGTTGCATAGCGGCGAATAGTCGGATCCCACCGGCGGCTGGTTGATATCGCGAATTCCCACGAGGTTCGAGCCGTGGTTGCCCACGTAGGCGGCCTCGAGCGACAGGGTCGGCGTAAAGGCATGCTGCACGTTCAAGGTCCAAGTCCACACGTACGGGGTTGTGAGATTATGATCCACGGACATGATCGGGCATGAATTGGGATAGGTGCAATTGACCGAGGTGCCGTAGAGTGGTCCGTACTTAGCATCCCAGGTTGCGGGGGGGTAGTTCAGGAAATTCTTGACCGTGACGTTCCCGGTAGTGATCGTTCCACCAGAGGTGTCGCCGGCCGCGTTGATGGGAACTCCGGTCGGAACGCTCCCCGGTCCAAAGGCATTGTTGAAGGCGATGAACGATTGCCAGTTCACGGTTTCATAGAGCAGTCCCCCGCCGCCGCGCAACACCGTCCGGCCGTTCCCCAGGATGTCCCACGCGAAGCCCACGCGAGGGCCAATGTTCGAGTAATCGGGGTTATACAGGTTGCCGATCTGATGGCCGACCTGCACCATGCCGAGCGTAGGATCGAAATTTCCCAGCAGATTGTTGGCCTCCTGGACCACCGAGCTGTACTCATAGCGAAGCCCGAGGTTGATGGTCAGATTCCGGGTGGCCCGCCAGTCATCCTGAAAAAACAGACCGTAGGCCCAGTTGTGCAGATGCAGGGTCGGATTACCCACCTCGGCGCTCGACTTGAACACGGTTCCCGCGAAGAAGTCCTCGAGCGGGGTCGAAGCTGGAGGGGCGGTTGCCGGCGGAGGACCGGGACTCACAACCCCGCCCAGGAAGGTAATGCTGCCGCGGGAGTTGCCGTATGCCGCATTGGTTACTTTGTTGTGATGGAGCTCGCCGCCGAATTTCAGCGCGTGCCTGCCGGCGGTATAGGAGACGTGATCCACCACTTGCGTGATCGAATCGGGCCCCTGAAACTTCGGCCACTTGAAGCCGCCGAGCCCGGTAAAGTAACCGCCGAAACCGATGCGCGGCAGTCCGCCGGTGTAAGGACCGCTCACACCGGTATCGAGGCCGTAGGCGGAGGCTGGGGTATCCAGATCACCGGGCAGGGTCGGCTGGTACAAGCGGTTGTAGCCGAAGCGAGCCTCGTTGACCCAGCGGGAACTGGGAGTCCAAATCCAGCTGCCGCCCGCCACCTGCGCGCGGGTGTGAATATCGGAGAGCCATTTCTCCTGCAACTCGGGGAAGTCTTCGACGGTCCCGGAGTTATTGCCGAAAAAGTACGTGCCGTCGATGCTATGGCGGACGTTCAGGTGATAGTCGACCCTGGCGACGACATTGTCAGAATGCACGTTGTTGTCAAACCCGTTAGCGATGCCGATGGCCTGGCTGGCGCTGAGGCCGGTCCCAATATTGGTCTGATTGTTGGTGGGAAACCCGGTGCCGCTGCAGGAGGCGGAGGAGCCCGCAACCGTACATCCGGAAATGAGCAGGCTCGCGGGACTTACGACGACCCCGCCCCGCGCCAGATCCGCGATCACGTCGGGAATACTGTCGGCGCAATCGCCGGAGAAGCCAAACGAACAAGTCCCATTCGGCGCCATGTGCCTCATCGATGGACTGGTAACACCGCCGTAGGAGTTGCCTACGTCATACCGCTGACCTTCATAGGCACCAAAGAAAAACAATTTGTCTTTAACGATCGCGCCCCCCAAACTGCCGCCAAACTGCTCGAGTGAGCGTTCGAGTTTCGGCGCCGGAACGTCGTTGAAGTAATTCCGCGCATCCATGACTCCGTCCCGGCCGAAGCCGAAAGCCGTGCCGTGCAAACTGTTGGTGCCGGACTTCAGACCCACGTTGACGTCCGCTCCCGGTTTCCATCCATATTCGGCGGGAGGGTTCTGCTGCAGATTGAATTCCTGAATGGAGTCGATCGGAAGAATGGTAGCGGAGTCGCCCGCGATCCCGGCCCCGTTCACGATCGCCTGACCGGAATAGGGCTCGCTGTTGAACAAGCCATCGAAGAAGTAAGCGTTATCTTCAGCCCGGAGCCCGTTGGCGCTGGTGGTGGAGAACCCGCCGCCCGGGTACCGCATCACGCCCGGACGCAGTTGCAACAGGTTTTCGTAGTTGCGGCCGCTCAGGGGCAGGTCGTTGATTTCCTCATTGCTCAGCGTGCCGCCCAGCGTGGCCGAGGTGGTATTCACCAAGGGGACCTCTCCGGTAATGGTGATCGTCTCACTCACCTCTCCGGGCTGCAGGGTGAAGTCGGCTCGCAGGTCCGAAGCAACTTCGAGTTGGAGGCTGCGCCTTTCCACCGTCTTGAATCCCTTCGCCTGCACGCGAATCTGGTAGGCCCCCGGGGCCAGATCGGGAGCAGCGTAGGACCCCGACTCGTCGGTGGTCAAAACCCGCGACGTGCCACGCTGGGTATCCGTAACCACAACGTTCGCGCCCGCAACCGCCGCTCCACCCTGGTCGGTCACCGTCCCGAGAATGCGCCCCGTGGTCGATTGAGCTCCAGCAGACCAAGAAAAAAAGAGCACGGTGAAGCTGAAAACGATGTAGCGAGCCTTTGCCGTCGGTCGACCGGATGGAACGGCACTGACCATGCGCAATAGCATAGGAGCCCTCCGAACCATTTTCTGGTCCGACAGCCATACCACTATCGGAGAAATAGTGTCAAGCAAATTCAGTTTTTGAATGCCTGCAAGGTAAATGCACCCGGAGTCCCTTTAAGCCAATGACCCAAACCATTGCTCGGAAATGGATTCCGGCTAGGGGTTGAACAACCCAGCGGCCATGTAGTCTAATTGGTCATACCACCATACCCGTGGATAAAAAAGATGCTCGTGGTTCAACAAACGCGCCGGCGTCTTATGGATATGCGGTATAGTAGCCGGACCAAAGCGGGCGTGTCGTCCGCTTCCGTGCCCGCGGGGGACAGGGCTGTGTACAAGCAGGTCCGCACTTCTCGGCTTTACGAGCAGATCGTTCAGCAAATCGAAGAATCCATCGTCAAGGGCGATCTGAAGCCAGGCGACCAACTGCCGGCGGAGCGCGAGTTGGCGCAGCGATTCGGGGTGAGCCGCACGGCAGTGCGCGAAGCAGTGAAGGCGCTGCGGGAAAAAGGTTTGGTGGAAGCCTATTCCGGGCGCGGGACCTTCGTCACCGACGCTACGACCCAGGCCGTACGTCAGTCGCTCGACCTGATGGTCAAGATCGGACAAGCCGACGGCTTCCATCACCTGGCGGAAGTGCGAGCCATTCTCGAGCCGGAAATTGCCGCGCTCGCCGCGGCACGCGTGCAGGAATCTGAGCTGGCCACGATGCGCGAAGCGGTCACGGTGATGGACCGTTCCGGGCAAGATCCGGACGCGTTTATCGAGGCCGATCTTGATTTTCACCTCGCCTTGGCAGAAGGTGCGGCCAACCCGCTGATTCTTTCCCTGCTCGATTCGATCGTCGGCATCCTGCGCGAGCAGCGCTTGCGCATCTTCCGTGTTCCGGGTGGTCCGGAGCGGGGCCAGATTCATCACAAACGAATCCTCGCCGCCGTCGAGCGGCGCGATCGAGAAGCAGCGCGTCAGGCCATGCGTGAACACCTGGAGCAGGTGCGCGACGACAGTCAAGCCCCGGTGGCCAAAGACTCCTCCGGGGTGGAGCCTTCGTAAGCCGCTCGTTGGACGGGAAAGCTGGAGGCAATCGCGGATGGCGAAACTCGGATTCATCGGGCTGGGAGTGATGGGCGGCCATATGGTCGACCGTCTTCTCGGCAAAGGACACACCGTAACCGGCTACAATCGCACTCGAGAAAAGGCGCAATCGCTCGTCGAGAAAGGTATGCACTGGGCTGACTCTCCGCGAGCCGTGGTTGCTGCCTCCGACTGCACTTTCGCGATGGTCACGAACTCCGCTGCCATCCAGGCGATCAGCGAAGGCCCCGAGGGACTGCTGGCCGGCTTGAGCGCCGGCAAGATTTTCATCGACATGAGCACGGTGAGCCCCACGGTCAGCCGCGCCCTGGCCGCTAAAGTTCGAGCTCACGGCGCCGACATGGTCGATGCGCCGGTTTCGGGCAGCGTGATCACGCTGCTCGAAGGCAGATTATCGGTCATGGTCGGCGGACGGAAAGAAACGTTTGAGAAGATCGAGCCCCTACTGCGCGACATCGGTCCCAAAGTCACGTACGTCGGCGACAACGGTCTTGCCGTTTCGATGAAAATTGCGACCAATCTGAGCCTGGCGGTGCAGATGCTCGCCTTCTCGGAAGGTGTCCTGCTTGCCGAAAAAAGCGGCATCGCCCGCGAAGTCGCCGTGGACGTGCTTACCCACAGCGCCATCGCTTCTCCGATGATTCAGTATCGCGGACCGTTTGTTTTGCAGCAGCCGCAAAAAGCCTGGTTTGACGTCAACATGATGCAGAAAGATATGGTGTTGGCCATGGACCTTGGCCGGCAACTCGACGTGCCCCTCCCCACGACCGCGGTGAGCAACGAGTTTCTGACTGCGGCCCGCGGCATGGGCTGGGTGAAATATGACTTCGCCTGTATGTTCGACGTACTGGCCGCTATGTCAGCAGTGGCCACCCCGCTCAACGCGGGAACCCGCAAGTGACCACCGTTACCTCCAATCCGGAAGCGGATCGCGAGCTTCGAACCGAGAAGGAACTCTGGATCCGTGCCTACCGCCAGATGATCCGCATCCGGCTTTTTGAAGAGCAGGTCAACGAACTTTACACCCGGGCCCTGATGCCTGGCCTGGCTCATCTTTACAGCGGGGAAGAAGCCGTGGCCGTAGGGGTGTGCGAAGCCTTGCGTCTCGACGACTACATCACCAGCACTCACCGTGGCCACGGTCACTGCCTGGCCAAAGGCGCTTCCCCGGACCGCATGTTTGCCGAGCTGCTGGGCAAGGAGGCCGGCTATTGCCGGGGCAAGGGCGGATCCATGCACATCGCCGATCCCGCCACGGGCAACCTGGGCGCGAACGCCATTGTGGGCGGCAGCATCGGCATTGCCACCGGCGCGGCGTTCGCCGCCAAGCGCCTGGGCAATGGACGCGTCGCCGTGTGCTTCTTCGGCGAAGGTGCGCTCGGTCAGGGGTCTCTCTACGAAGTCCTGAACCTGGCACAACTCTGGAAGCTGCCGGTGGTCTACGTCTGCGAAAACAATCTCTACAACGAATACACCCACTACACCGAGACCACGGCCGGAACCATCCTGGGGCGAGCCCGGGCCTTTGGGCTCGAGGCGGCCGTGGTCGACGGACAGGACGTGCGCGCGGTGCGCGATGCCGCCATGCGGCTGGTGACGCGGGCACGCGCCGGCGACGGGCCTGCGTTCCTCGAAGCCGACACCTATCGCTACGGCGGGCACCACGTCGGTGATATCAGCCGCGAGTACTATCGCTCGAAGCAGGAAGAGCAACATTGGAAAAGCGAACGCGACCCGATCCGTCTGCACGCGAACTGGCTGCTGGCCCGGGGGTTTACCGATGGCGAATCCCTCGATCAAATCACCGCGGAAGTCCGCGCGGAGATCGAAGCCGCGGTGAAATTTGCCATGGCTGCGCCCTACCCCAGTGCTGACCAGGTCGACCAGGACGTGTATGCCTGAACGGGAACTCACATTCGCCCAAGCGGTGAGGGAGGCGCTGGCCGAGGAAATGCGCCACGATGCCCGCGTCTGTATTTTGGGCGAAGATGTGGCCGAAGCCGGCACGCCCTTCAAGGTGCTCTCCGGGTTGGTCGAGGAATTCGGCGCCGAGCGCGTCATCGACACGCCCATTTCCGAAGCCGGTTTCACCGGAATTGGCGTCGGCGCAGCGATGACCGGGCTGCGTCCGGTGGTCGATATTATGTTCGGCGACTTCCTCACCCTCACCATGGATCAGTTGGTCAATCAGGCTGCCAAAATCCATTACATGTCCGGCGGCCACTGGCGCGTGCCGATGGTCGTGCGCACCACGCTGGGCGCAACCCGGCGCTCGGCAGCGCAGCACTCGCAGTCTTTGCACGCCTGGTTCAGCCACATCCCGGGATTGAAAGTTGTGCTGCCATCGACCCCCTATGACGCGAAGGGCCTGCTCAAGGCTGCCATCCGGGACGAGAACCCCGTGGTCTTTTTCGAAGACAAGATGATGTACAAGCTGAAAGGCCTGGTTCCGGCGGAAGACTACACGATTCCCCTGGGGGTTGCAGACGTGAAGCGCCTCGGCCGGGACCTCACCTTGGTAGCTACCAGCAGCATGGTCCAGGTGGCGCTGGGCGCGGCGATTCTGCTCGAAAAGGAAGGCATCAGCGCGGAGGTGGTTGATCCGCGCACCACCTGGCCGCTCGACGAGCGAACGATCATCGAGTCGGTGAAGAAAACGTCGCGCGCGATCGTACTCGACGAGGGTTACGGCCGTTACGGAGTGGCTTCCGAGATCGCCGCGGTGATTGCCGAAGGCGCGTTCTACGATCTCGATGCGCCGGTTGCGCGCATGGGTGCAATGCATGTCCCGATTCCCTTCTCTCCGCCGCTCGAAGACCGTACGGTGCCGACGGAGGAGACGGTATTCAACCGGGCGAAGGCGATGTGTAAACGGCTTTGAGCTACGAGTCGCGACGGAGAATCTCCGAGCTCCGGGCTCACGGCGAAAGGAGTTCATCATGGCACTCAAAACTTACGGCACGATGGCGGTGGATTGGGAAGAGCGGGTCGATTTCGACCGGCTGCGGCGCGAGCGTCTCGCGAAAGCGAAGGCCCTGCTGGCGAAATCGTCGATGGGCTCGCTGCTCTGCTTCGACATGAACAACGTGCGCTATTTGACCTCGACGCACATCGGATCGTGGGCGCAGGACAAGGCCAACCGATTCACCCTCCTGCCGCAGAACGACGAGCCCATTCTTTGGGATTTTGGGTCGGCCGCCAAGCATCACCAATTGTATTGTCCTTGGCTGGGAGAACGATCGCGGCCGGGCATTTCCATGCTGCGCGGCGCGATGACGCCGGAGATGGGCCGCGCGGAAGACGTTGCCAAAAAGATTCGCGTGGAGCTCGAAATCAGAGGCCTGCACAAGGAACCGATGGGAGTCGACATCATCGAACTGCCGGTTCTGTTTGCGCTCGAGAAGGCAGGTCTGGAAGTCGTCGACGGCCAGCAACTCATGTCGGAAGCGCGCTTGATCAAGACGCAGGATGAAATTTCCCTTCTCAATGCCTCCGCCATGATGGTCGATGCGGCGTACGACGAACTTTACCGCGCGATGAAGCCGGGCCTGCGAGAGAACGAAGCCGTCGGCCTGGTGAGCAAGGTTCTCTACGATCTGGGCTCGGAATATGTCGAGGCGGTGAATGCGATCTCGGGCGAGCGCTGCAACCCGCATCCGCACGTGTTTTCGGATCGCGTGTTGCGGCCGGGGGATCCTGTCTACTACGACATTCTTCACTCCTACATGGGATACCGGACCTGTTACTACCGCTGCTTCACCGTGGGCTACGCTTCGCACGCCATGGTCGATGCTTACAAGCGCTGTCGTGAATATCTGGACGCGGCCATTGAACTGGTTCGCCCCGGCCGCACCACGGCAGAAATCGCCGCCGTCTGGCCGAAAGCGGAGGAGTTCGGCTTCCCCAATGAAGAAGCGTGCTTCGCCCTGCAGTATGGTCACGGCGTCGGCCTGGCGATCTGGGAAAAGCCGGTGATCAGCCGCCTGGTGTCCTTCGATCATCCCGTCGAGATCCAACCCGGGATGGTGTTCGCGCTCGAAACCTTCTGGCCCTCGACCGACGGCTGGAGCGCGGCGCGCATTGAAGAAGAAATTGTGGTTACGCCGACCGGACACGAGATCATCACCCGCTTCCCGGCGGAAGAGCTTCTCGTGGCCGGCGCGCACTATTTCACCGTCAACGGACCCCTGCCCACCACCCGAGAAAGTGAAGCCCCGCCAAGCGAACGCGTGCTGCAAATGATCGAAACCAGCGCCAAGACCGAGCGGGTAGGAGTTTCGAGCTGAAGGTTCGACTTACGAAACAGGAGCCTTTCCGCAATAGCGAGCCAATATGGCCTTCAGCGTGGTGATGCCCGCCCTGGAAATGGCGCAGGAAACCGGCAAGCTCATCGCTTGGCGGAAGAAGGAAGGCGACCGCGTTTCGAAGGGCGAGCCGCTCCTCGAAATCGAAACCGACAAAGCGGTCGTCGAAGTGGAAGCCCCTGCCGACGGTTTATTGCTGGGAATCAAGGCCGCACAGGGTGACGACATTCCCGTCGGACAAACCATCGCTTGGATCGTTGCTCCCGGCGAAGCGCTGCCCGTGGAGAACAGCTCGGCTGTGCCGGCAGCGCGTCGAGGCGCGCCTCGAGAAGCCACGCCAGGCGAAATCCCGCCCCGCGCCGTTCCTGGTTCAGAACCGGCCTCCCGAGTGAAGATTTCTCCCAAGGCCCGCCGGCTCGCCAACGAACTGGGCGTCGACCTGGCGGCGGTGCGGGGCTCGGGTCCGGGCGGGGAGATTCTCGCCTCCGATGTCGAAAGCGCCCGAACGGCGCTCGATTCGGGCAGAACACCTGGCAACCTCGAGGTGCCCAGTTCCGTCGGCCGTATCATGGCCGAGCGGACTGCCCAGAGCTGGACCACGGCTCCTCACTTTTTCATCAGCCGCGAAATCGATGCCACTCGGCTCAACCAATATCGCAATCGTATGGCCGCTGAAAGGGCACCCGCGCACCAAGGTCCGGCGACGAGTGTCCGCGTGACTCACACCGACTTGCTGGTGGCACTGGTGGCGCGCGTACTGCTCCAGCATCCGCGATTGAACGCCAGCTGGAGCGCCGAAGGCATTCGGATTCATCATCACGTGAACATGGGAATTGCCATTGCGGTCCATGACGGGGTGGTCGCCGGCGTTATTCCGAATGCTCACACGGCGAGTCTGGCTCAAATCGCAAGCCGCCGAGCCGAAGTCGCCGAGCGGGCGCGCGCTGGTAAGCTGCGCCCGGCCGACATCGCCGATGCCACGTTTACCATCAGCAATCTCGGCATGTATCACGTCGATCAATTCAGTGCGATCATCACTCCCCCTCAAGCCGCGATTCTGGCGGTCGGCGCGATCGTGGACCGAGTTGTGGCCGTCGAGGGCACGCCCGCCGTGCGCCCCACGATGACGCTGACTCTTTCCTGCGATCATCGCGTTGCCGATGGCGCACGCGCGGCGCTGTTCTTGAACGACCTCGCTCGAGCCGTGCGAGAACCCGAAAAATGCTTGGCCTAGGGCACGTCACGGCCTTCTCGAAGTCAACTGAATCCCGGCACTTTCGGTGCGTCGATTGGATGCTGGCCAGATCCGGTCGACCTTTTCCCGTCTTCCCTGACCGCGCCTTTCGTGCCCCATCAACGGGAAGATTCACAGAATCTTCCGCCCCGCTACTAGTAGTACGGGATGCCGAACCCTGCCACTTTTGACAGGTTCTCTTGGCAAGGTCTTCTCGTAACCTTGGGGTAGAGCCCGTTGGTTCAGCGCAGGTAAGCGTACATAGAGAAAGGTCGGCCTCTCAGTCGGTAGGGAGAATCGACAACGAGCTCAGAGAGGACGGCAGGTAGCGCTTGGCCAAGCAGATGCAAGTTCGATCGATCCAGGATGACTGCTTGACGACACACAAAAAAAGGCGATCGACCATGCGAAATGAGGTCACCTTCGAGCCGGAAAGTTAAGGGCAAATTGTGGAGAGAAGAAAATGGTCAGGACCTTCACCCGGCAGTTGTTATCGACTGCCCTATCGCTCCTTCTCGTAGTCACCACCGTGCAATCTGAGGCTCTTGGTCAGCAAGAGCCACCTCCCGCAACGAACGGCTATTCGGGACAAAGTGCGCCGCTGTCTGCCGATGAGTTGCAGCAACTGGTAGCACCCATCGCCTTGTACCCCGACGCCCTGGTTGCCCAGATTCTCGGAGCGGCGACCTATCCCGATCAGGTTTCCGCCGCCGATATTTGGCTTCTGCAGAACAAGAGTCTCAGCGGCAATGCTCTCATGCAGGCGGTTAACACCCAGCCTTGGGATCCCAGCGTGAAGGCGCTCACGCAGTTTCCCTCGGTCCTCGACAATATGGCGAAAAGCCTCAGCTGGACTTCCGCCTTGGGAGAGGCTTATCACAACCAGTCGGCTGACGTCATGACGGCGGTTCAGGTGTTACGTGGTAAGGCATATGCGGCGGGCAACCTGAAATCGGGCTCCCAGATTACGGTTGTGCAGCAGTCCCCACAAACCATCGTGATTCAACCTACCAATCCGCAGGTGGTGTATGTGCCTGAGTACAACCCCACGGTTGTCTACGGCTATCCGGTTCAGACTCCCGGATACAGCACTGCGACGGTAGTAGCCACTGGCCTGCTCGCGTTTGGCGCCGGCATCGCGGTCGGAGCTGCCATGAGCGGCGGTTGTTGCGGGTGGGGCTACAGCTATTGGAATTGCAACTGGCACGGCGGGGCCGTGGTATATGGGGGCAGCACCTACTACGGCAACAATGCTTGGCATGGCGGCTACTACGGCACCAGCGGTTACGCATCCGGACCCTATGGTTCCGCACATTACGGCACGGGCTATAACCCATCAACCGGGACTTATGCACGTGGCGGGACCGTATCGAACGGGTACGGCACGGCAAGCGCCGGTCAAGCCTACAATCCGTCCACCGGGACTTACGCGCGTGGCGCATCGGAGTCAACACCCTACGGCAGCAACGCAGCTGCTCAAGCGTACAACCCGAGAACCGGAGCTTATGCCCAAACGAGTCAACACTCCAACGCTTATGGCAACTACGGAAGCTCGGAATATTCAAGAAACGGCCAGACTACCTACACCCAGCATCAGACTACCTCGCAAGGATCCATGGCAACGGCGGAAAATTCAGCCGGTGGCAAGGCTGTCGCTGGTACGGGTGCAAACGGTAACGGTGGAGCGGTCGAAACGGCAAATGGCAACAAGTACGCAGCCCAGAATGGCAACGTTTACAAGAACACCGGCAGTGGTTGGCAGCAAACCCAAGGAAGCTCACACTACAACAGCTCAAGTTACTCTGGCGCATCGCAAAGCTCGCATTACAACGGTTCAAGCTACTCCGGCGCATCGCACCCCACCGGATCCAGTTATTCCGGCTCCTCCGCGAGTGAAAGAGGATGGGGACAGCAGGGGGGGAGCAGCCGGTCTTCAGCTTTCGGTGGAGGCGGATGGCAATCGAGAGCGGACAGTACTCGCGGTTCCTACAGCCGAGGTGGTGGCGGCGGCGGTTGGCGCAGGTGAGCCGCCAGCGTGCTCAAGTAGGAAATCACTTTGCTGGCGGGTTTCCCCCCAAGGATTCCAGCTAGAGTTCGGAGGATCGAATGTCGCTCAAACTCCACAGAACCGCGTTGACGGCCAGGTTGCTGCTTCTGGGCCTGGTAATTCCCCTCGCCGCTTGTAACAAATCCCAGAAACCTTCCGTCAGCGTGTTTGCTACGCCCGACGAAGCAGGCAATGCCCTACTGGCGGCGGCAAAGTCGCGCGACCAAGATGCTATGGTGGCTATCTTCGGCCCGGACTCGAAAGAATTAATCTCTTCGGGCGATGCCGTCGAGGACAAGAACGCCGTCGAGGCATTCGTCGAAAAGTACGGGGCGATGCACCGCTGGCGCAGGTTGGTGGATGGTTCCCAAATGCTCGTGGTCGGTGCCGACAATTTCCCGTTTCCCGTCCCGCTGAAAAAAAATGCTGGCGGACAGTGGTTCTTCGACACCGCAGCGGGAAAAGAGGAGATTCTCAATCGTCGAATTGGCCGAAATGAGCTGGCCATCATCGAGGTGTGCCAAGCGGTAGCTGAGGCTCAGGCTGAGTACTTTGCACGGCCGCACGATGGCGCCACCGCCAAACAGTACGCCCTGAAGTTCATCAGCGATCCCGGCAAGCAGAACGGCTTGTATTGGAAGTCGGACGAGGGACAGCCCGAGAGCCCGCTCGGACCGCTGGTGGCGTTCGCAACCGCGGAAGGATACAGCGCAAAACCTGATGCCCACACCCCTTTCCACGGCTATTATTTCCGCATGCTGAAGGGACAAAGCAGCAACGCGCCCGGCGGTGCAAAGGATTATACGGTCGACGGGAAGATGGTTGCCGGATTTGCCTTCGTTGCCTACCCGGCGGAGTACGGTAACTCCGGGGTGATGAGCTTCATGATGAACCAGGACGGAGTGTTGCTGCAAAAAGATTTGGGGAAGACCACGACGGAAACAGCCACCGCCATGAGCGAGTTCGATCCCGCCGGATGGAGCCCGGTGGAGCAATAAGCTCTTGCCTCTATTTGGCCCGATAGGTACGGTCCGGTTCGCCGGGAGAAGGTGAGGGATTCGGGCCGGGTGTGCCTCTTATTGCACCGATCGTACTGCGGCGGGTAGAGAACAAAGGTACAACCGCTGATCGCCGAGCAGCTTAAGATCCCCCGGCGCACGAATTCTGTCGGACCATCTTTTGTCCTACCATCGTCGGGAAACGACGGAGGGAAGGCGGTAGCGCTCACTACCTTGCCAACCCCCCTCAGCTTCTCCGCCCTGCTGACAAACTTGACCTCTTCGACTCCCGACCCTGAGCTGAAAAGGATAGGAAATTCCGCATCCGCTGCCTCCGCGGTGACGCCGCACTGCTTGCTTTCGGTGGGGTGGCACCCGCCAGCGACCCCTTACCGTAAGCTCTGGTGCGTCATGGCTTTTTAGGCTTCAGGTTGCAGGCTGTGCGAACCATCTGTTGGTCCAGCCCCCCGGGCGAGAATTCCGCGATTTGTGGGCCGCTGGG
>DASPVG010000081.1:0-29896 GCA_035622455.1 Terriglobales bacterium | reverse complement strand
ATCGCACTGCGAATCCGGTCATCGTGCTGCATGCGGCGGATGGCGACCGCCACATCATGGATCATGCAAAAGCCCTCACCGTGGTCTGGGAATGCGTGATGAAATCCCCCACCGATATTGAACGCCACCCGCCCGCGAAGCGCGAGGTCAGCCGCCAGAATCGATCCTCCTGCCGCCAGCCAGAAAGCCCGCACTAACTCGGGCGAATACGGAATCTCCAACTGAAGCTCCTCGTGTGCCGAGAGCGTGCCGGTTTTGAGTTTCTGAACGTAAGCCGGAGTATGGACCAGCAGGATGTCCCGATCGGATGCGGCCTGCGGAAGGACAAAATCACTGGGCTCGGCGACTCCCGTCTGAATCAGACGTTTGTGCACCCGCTGATACTTTTCGGCCGGGAAGACATGGGCACCGATCGGCAGATAGTAGTCATCGCTGTAGACCAGTTTGAACGGGAGCATGGCGGACGGCAATCAGTCTAAGGTCGATTCCATGATACTCGATCGCCCGCCGGGCCGATCGACGACGGACTTCGTTCTTCGACGCGACGGGATTGAAGAAACTCCGGCCAAAAACCACCGCCAGGCGGTGGAACACTCACAAAGCAGGAAGCGCGATCTTCTGCTGAATCCCCCGACCTTCGACGATGGTATAGATGAAATCGGCCGGAATGTCGACGAGCTGCTCGTGGCGGCCGCTCGGCCATCGGATATCGACCTCGTCCATGCGAGTTGCGCTGCTCAGTCCGAAGTGCAATCTGGGGTCGTTCTGCGAGAGATAGCTTCCGCCCCCCCGAACTTCGTCGATTTGGACCAATTTCCCCGCTTTCACCGTGACCCGGGCTCCGATAGCAGCTCGATTGCTGCTCGTGCCCACCAGGCGCATCAGCACACGATGATTCTTGGTCGCTGTGTCATTCCGCAGCAAAGTAGGAGGCTCGCCCGTGTTGAGGATGACCAGGTCAACGTTTCCGTCGTTGTTGATGTCGCCGAAGGCCACGCCACGCCGCGACGCCGGCGGGATGTCGGAGAGTAGCTGGGACAGATCTTCAAAAGTACCGTCATGCTGGTTGCGGAACAGCTGCATCGGCTGGCGATAGGCGACGCTACCCCGGACTTGGTCCATTTGGGGGTAGACGTGGCCGTTAACAAGGAACAGATCCTGCCAGCCATCGTTATCCATGTCAAAAAACCCCGTTCCCCAACCCACCCACGAATACGTCGGACGGGCAAGTTTGGCGGCGTAGCTCGCATCGGAAAATCCCCGTGCTCCCAAATTGTGATAGAGCTCGTCGGGCTGCTCGGTAAAGTTGGTTACGAATAACGAGAAGCGCCCCTCGTGCAGGTAGTCTCCCCAATCGACCCCCATGGATCCCTGCTCCAGGCCGTCGCCGCTCAAAGCAACTCCAGAGAGCATGCCCACCTCTTCGAAGGTACCGTTCTGTCGGTTGTGATAGAGGTAATTGGGACCGGAGTCATTGGCGACGAACAGATCCGGCCAGCCGTCATTGTCGTAGTCGACCCAGATGACTCCCAATCCGTAATACTTGTTCGGGTCGTCCACCCCCGCCTTCTTCGAGACCTCCTCAAAAGTCCCGTTGCCGCGATTGTGAAACAGCAGATCCGATTCCCCCAGCATGCCCCAGGGTCCGCATTGCACCGGAATTCCTTTGAAACTGCAGTTCTTCACGTTCTTCCCGAAATCGGGGAGCTGGTGCATATCGAAGTGCACATAGCGGGCGACAAACAAGTCGACATTACCGTCGCGATCATAATCGCCCCAGGCTGCCCCCGTGCTGAAGCCGCCTCCCGCCACGCCCGCTTTCTCCGTTACATCCTCAAACTTGCAATTCCCCAGGTTGTGATAGAGAACATTGCCACCGTAACCGGTGACATAGATGTCAGGCAGACCATCGTTGTCGTAATCCGCCACCGCCACGCCCATTCCCCAACCCTTGCGGGTCAGCCCCGCAGACTTTGTGATATCGGTGAACCGGAAACCGTCATTCTGCTGATAGAGCGTTACCATGAGATCGCCACCCTGCTGATAGCGTTCGACCGTCGAACCATTCACCGTAAGGATGTCCAGCTTGCCGCGGTTATCGCAATCGATGAGGCCCACGCCTCCGCTCATCGATTCCACAATATAGTGCTTCTCGGCGGAAGAAATGTGGGGAACCGTAAGCCCCACTTGCTTGGCCACATCGACGAATCTTGGCACCGGCGGGGGTGAGGGAGAAATCTGGGCTAAACCCACCAGAACCAGGGGCAACACCAACGCGGCGTAGACCAGGCGACACATGCGCTCGAAAGATTCTATCGTAGGGGGTTCTTCGTCAACTGCAGGAGAGTGTCCACGGTCGCTTCCACAAGAGGTTGACCCCTCTCCCGCAACTGTTCGGCAAACTCGACAGCGAGAATGGGGTTCTTACCGTCCAGGCCCCCCAGCATCACCAGTCCAATTCGGCAATCGACGTCATCTTGCAGGCCCGCCAAGGTTGCGCGAGAAGCCCTCCCAGCCTTGCCACCGGTACCGCGTAACAGTTCATGATCACCGTGACCGAAGAGATGTCTGGTGGCATCGGCATCGCCACCAACAGCATGATGAATGGGGACCGGAGTCGTGCGGTTGGTGGGGCCTCGAAGGTCGGGTGGTTGGGTACGCGCCCTTTCCCGATGTCGGGCTTAACGCGAGATGAAGACCGCAGATGACGACGGGGCATTCGCTCAGATGGCCTCGACCGGTTCGCGCAGAACGATCTTTTTCATATCTTCATCCGGGAACGCAGTGTGAGTTTTGGCGACCAACATGTAGATGGATGGAACTACGAACAGCGTAAAGGCGGTGCCGATAATCATGCCACTCACCAGCATGATGCCGATGCTGTTGCGCGCTCCAGCGCCCGAGCCGCGCGCCAGGACAAGCGGAAAGTGGCCGAACACGGTGGCGGCGGTGGTCATCAGGATCGGACGGAGACGCGTGCTGGCTCCGCTGATGATAGCCTGGAGCTTGCTTTTGCCGGTCTCCTGTAAGCGATTGGCGAATTCCACCATCAGAATTCCGTTCTTGGAGATCAAGCCGACAAGCGTGATCAAACCCACCTGACTGTAGATGTTGAGGGTCGTGAAGCCGAGGAACGAGAACATCAGCGATCCGGAGATGGCCAATGGTACCGACCCCGCGAGAATGATGAAGGGGTCACGGAAGCTCTCAAACTGGGCGGCCAGCACAAGGTAGATCAGGATGGCCGACAGAAGAAATGTGCCGAGAAACTTGCTGCCCTCCACCCGGAGCTGGCGCGATTCACCGGCGTAGTCGTAGGTGAATCCCTGCGGCAGAACTTGCTTTGCCTGATCTTCCAGGAGCGTCAGGGCTTTGTCGAGGGGAACATTGGGCGGAATCACCCCCTGAATGCGCACGGCGTTCAATTGCTGAAATTTGTTCAGCGAACGCGGTTCGGTGGTGGTTTTCAGCGTAGCAAATGTGGAGAGGGGCACGAGCTTATCGGCCGATCCCTTCACATAGATGTGCGAAAGCTGATCGGGCGTCAGGCGCTCGAGACGCTGCACCTGTGGGATAACTTTGTAACTGCGGCCTTGAATGCTGAAGCGGTTGACGTAATTTCCGCCCAGCATGGTGGAGAGATCCTGGCCGGCCTGACTCAGGTCCACGCCTTGAGAGCGTAGCTTGTCACGATCAAAAACCACTTCCGTCTGGGGCTGGTCGAATTTGACGTCGGTGTCGGCGTAGATGAACAGGCCGCTGGCGATGGCTTTCTGCACGATCTTTTCCGCGAGCTGGCTGACCTGCTCAGGCTCGGCCGCCGACACAATGGCAAAATCGACCGGGAAGTTGCCGCCACCGGGTAAGGGCGGAGGCGTGAGAGGAATCACACGCACGCCGGCAATTTTCGACAACTTGGCGGACGACTCAATCTCTAACTGTTGCGCAGTTTTCTTGCGTTGACTCCAGGGCTTAGTGACCATGCCTCCGAACCCGCCACCGGGGTTCGTGATCTGAAAAACGCTCTCCGCCTCAGGAAATGAATGGTAAACGTCATACACCTGATGGGCGAACAGATTGATCTGGTCGAGCGTGGCATTGGCTGAAGACTGAATCACGGCGAAGACAACTCCCTGATCTTCCTCCGGCGCGAGCTCATGCTGAGAGAACATGTAGAAGGGAATCATCAGTAGAGCCACAATCGCCCACAGTGTGAGCACGACAGGGCGATACTGCAACGTGCCACTCAGCAGCCGCGTATAGGTGCTTCGAACCCGCTCAAATCCCCGGTTGATGACACCTGCAAATCCGCGCTCCGCATCGCCGGCTCGCAGCAATTTCGACCCCATCATCGGCGACAGCGTCAGGGCCACAATGCCGGAGACGATGACTGCGCCGGCCAGGGTAAATGCAAATTCGCGGAAGAGCGATCCCGTCAGGCCGCCCTGAATGCCGATGGGTGCGTAAACCGCAGCCAGCGTGATGGTCATGGCGATGATCGGCCCGACCAATTCTCGTGCACCATCTCTCGCGGCTAGGAACGGCGACTTGCCCATGTGCAAATGGCGCTCGACATTTTCCACCATGACGATGGCGTCATCGACGACCAATCCGACCGATAGCACGATGGCCAGCAGGGTCAGAAGATTGATGGTGAAACCCGCTACCAACATGAGAAAGACGGCGCCGATCAGCGACACGGGGATAGCGACAACGGGGATCAGCACCGAGCGGAATGACCCAAGAAACAGGAAGATGACGACAATGACGATCAGCAGCGTTTCGGACAGCGTGTGCAGCACTTCCTTGATTGCGTCCTGGATGTAGGCGGTAGCGTCATAGGGAATGCCGACCTTCATTCCTGCCGGCAACTGCGCCTGAATGTCGGGAAGCTCCTTGCGCACATTCTTGATGACTTCCAGCGCATTTGCGGTGGGGAGGACGAAAATTCCCATGAAGGTTGCGGCTTCCCCGTTGAAGCGGACGTCCTGATCGTAGTTTTCGGCGCCTAGTTCAACATCAGCAATTTCGCCGAGGCGAACGACCACACCGTTCTGTTCCTTGACCACCATCTGCTTGAAATCTTCGGCGCTGCGCAGGTCGGTGTTGGCGATCAGATTCACAGAAACCATGGAGCCCTTGGTGCTGCCGAGGGCCGAGAGATAGTTGTTCTTTGACAGCGTATCGCGCACGTCGGACGGCGAGACGCCGCGCGCCGCCATCTCTTCGGGCTTGAGCCAGATACGCATGGCGAAGGTGCGATTGCCGAGGATGTCCGCTTTCTGAACTCCGCTCACCGCACTCAGTTTGGGCTGGACCACGCGAGTGAGGTAATCGGTGATCTGGTTCTCGTCCATGTCCTTGGCCGAGAAACCGATGTACATGGAAGCAAACTGACTGTCTGCGGTTTGCAAATCGATTACGGGAATCTGTGATTCGGGCGGCAAGTCATTCCTGACCTGGGCTACCTTGGCCTGAATCTGAGTCAGGGCGGCATTCGCGTCATAGTTCAACTTCAGGTGAACGGAGATCGTGCTCAAGCCCTGCGCGCTGGTGGACTCCATGTAGTCGATGCCATCGGCGCTGGCGAGCACACGTTCAATCGGAGTGGTAATAAAACCGCGTACAAGGTCGGCGCTGGCGCCCACGTAAACCGTGGTGACCGTGATAACAGACTCATCGCTGCGGGGATACTGGCGGACACTGAGCGACCGGATGGCCTGCAAGCCGGCGATCAGAATGATGAGATTCACCACCGTCGCCAGCACTGGCCGCTTCACAAATATGTCGGTGAATTTCATGTCGCTCCTGACCCTTGCAGTCAGTGAATCTTCTTGCCCAACTCTGTTCTCGCCTCAACTCTCTTCCGGAGTCGGGTGCGGACTGTTTGAGGGCTGCACGGAATTGTTGACCTCGACAGGTGTGCCGTTACGCAGCCGGAATGCTCCGGCGCTAACCACTTCGTCACCCGGATTCAGTCCAGAGATGATTGCGACCTGATCACCGCGACTGCCCTGGATCTTCACGACCTGCTGCCGCACGCCACGATAAGTCTTGCCCGTTTTCTCGTCCTTCAGGTCGGTGACGACAAAAACAGAATCGCCGTAGGGCGCGTAATTGATGGCCGATGCCGGCAAAGGAATTACATCCCGCGGCGTACCCAGCGGCAGCTCGACTTGCACGTACATGCCGGGACGCAGCTTATTACCCGGATTATGCATGGTGGCCTGAATTTGAATATTGCGCGTCTGCTCGTTAATCACCGAATCCAGCGCCGTAATCTTGCCGCTGAAGGAAAGGCCGGGAAGGTCTTGATCGGTCACCTTCACGCCGCGGCCAATCGACATTTTGGCTGTATCCTGCTGCGGCACGCCGAAGTTCACATAAATAGGATTGAGCGATTGAAGAGAAACGATAGCCTGTCCTGCGGCCAGATACTGGCCAAGGCTAATCTGCCTGATTCCCAAAACGCCGGAAAACGGAGCATGAATGGTTTTGCGGGCGATGGCGGCCTTGATTTCGTTGACCTGGGCTTCGGTCGATTTTCGCTGGGCAGCAGCATTGTCGAACTCTGACTTCGCAATTACACCCGCTTTCACCAGTTGCTCAGAACGCTCGTATTGAACCCAAGCCAACTCGCGCTGAGCTTCCACGTTGGCGAGTTGCGCCCGTTCTTGACGGGTGTCGAGTTCCACAAGAATGTCGCCCTCGTGCACGGATTGGCCGGATTCGAAGTGAATCTTGTCGACCGTTCCGGGCAGGTCAGCGCTTACCGTCACTCCCTGAATGGCGGCCGCCGTTCCGACCACAGATAAAGTGGATGGCCAGGTTTCACGCTTGGCGACGACGGTAGTCACGGAGGTGGCCGGTACCTGGAAATTCGAGTTCATCGCGATGGCGGTTTCCATCTGGCGGTATTTCATAAAACCGAGGCCACCGACAATGGCTGCCACCAGCAACAACATGATGAGCATTCGCTTCGCCATTTGTTCTCCCGCAGGAATTATAAGCCAGGTGGATGGCCGCTGAGTTCCCCTAGACGGCCGTGGTATATGGATTTGTCGAACCGGCCAAAAGATTCACGCCCATAGGGCGCTAACGCAATGCAGGAATAGAATCTTCGCATAATGCATTCCGCTTCGCGGTGGTCTCCGCCCTGAGCATGCCGATGGTTTTTCCCGTCTATCCATATAGACGAATGAAAAGGGAAAAAATCGACAAATGAGAAGGGAAAAATCGTACACTTTTGTATAGGGTTCTTACCTTAATCTCATCGAACCTCGACCCGATACCCGTCGTCCTCCCATAATTTCCCGTTTGCTCATCGCGCGAACGTAGAATCGCTTCCCCGGTAGCAGCGCATTACGCTCTTAGCGCTTGAGCGGAAGGCTAATTGCGCTGCGGCTGGGCGGATAGGACGATCGGAGCTTGGTGAGACCTGCCGCGGTTTGATTGGCTCACCGTAGCATGGTTTGCACCCGAATCAGTCTTGACTAGCCAAAGTAGATCCGCTTTAGCTTATCTTAACCACAGCCAGTTAGACGCGAAAATGAGGCGAAAGTTATCGCGGGATGATCAGTTTGAGCACAGTCTGCTACATTGGTCGTGCCGACTGCGACCGGCCAGAACGAGTAGCCTGGACTTCGGCCTCGCACGGGCTGGCGACCCGTCCTCCGATTGGCCCGGGGTGAGCCGGCAGCAGCTTTTCTCTGGCGAGAGAGCCGGGGAAACCACTACGAGGTGGATCCGCCGCCCTGCAAGGCGGCGGTTTATCAGAATTGGGCAGGAGGAGGATGAAACCCGTTCGCAGCTTTGCCAGTGACAATAATGCCGGCATTCACCCCCGAATCCTCGAAGCCGTTGCCGCCGCCAATCACGGACATGTGGTCGGATACGGCGATGATCCCTATACCCAAGGGGCCATCGAAAGCTTCCAGCAGCATTTCGGCCCTGACATCGAGGTCTTTTTCGTTTTCAATGGAACCGCGGCGAACTGTCTTGGCCTGAAAGCACTCACCGAAAGCTACAACGCGGTGATTTGCGCCGAAGCCTCTCACATCTACACCGACGAATGCGGGGCTCCCGAGAAGTTCACGGGCTCGAAACTCATCCCGGTTCCTACCTCCGATGGCAAGCTCACCGTGGAATCGGTCAGCCACGCTTATCACCACATCGGTGATCAGCACCATGTTCAGCCGCGGGTGGTTTCGATCACCCAGGCCAGCGAGGTTGGGACTGTTTACACCCCCAAAGAGGTTCGGGCCTTGGCCCGCTTCGCGCACGCCCGCAACCTGTTTCTCCATATGGACGGCGCCCGCATCGCCAATGCTGCGGTCAGCCTGGGCTTGACCCTGCGCGAGGCCACGCGGGATTTGGGGGTGGACGTCCTCTCGTTTGGCGGAACCAAGAATGGCGCCATGGGAGCCGAGGCGGTGATTTTTTTCGCTAAGAAGCTCAGCCGCGATTTTGTTTACTTTCGCAAGCAGGGCATGCAATTGGCTTCCAAGATGCGCTTCGTTGCCGTCCAGTTCGAAGCCTTGCTCGCGGGCGATCTGTGGCGAAAGAACGCAGAACACGCAAACCAGATGGCGGCGCTGCTGGAAAAAGAGGTGGGCAAGATTCCCAAAGTGAAGGTTGTCTATGCCGTGGATGCCAACGGTGTGTTCGCGCAGATTCCACGACAGGCAATTCGAAAACTGCAAAAACACTGCTTCTTCTACGTGTGGGATGAAGAACAATCCATTGTGCGCTGGATGTGCTCCTTCGACACCACGGTGGAAGACGTGAAGCAGTTTGCAGCGCTGCTAGCGCGAATCGTTGGCACGATCGGCGAGCGAAAGCTGGAGCGCGAGCGCACCGGATGACTGCCCTGCCCCTTAGATCAGGAGCAGGAAGCATTTGCGGTTAACGACTCGCGTCATCCAATAAGTCTCCTAACGTCGGTTTGTGCTTTTCTTTTTTTGTCTTTTTGCGGTCAGGGATCACCCGCGAAGCCGGTGGCGTCCCGATTCGTTCGCGAGCCATGGCTTTGACTGCTTCTACGGCGCGAAACCGCTTCGGCTTTTTCCGCGGCATGGTTCCATCTTGCCATAACCTGCCGGCGTCGCCCCCTCGACGCGGCAAAATGATCGACACCTGGAAGGAGTCGACGAACCGAGGAGCTTCTGTGCTCTCGGGCGTGCAATAATCATGGGAGGCACTGATCCGGGATCTTGCTAAGCCCTGGAACCGTGGCGCGTGGTTGGTATGGACGAACGAGACTTTTTCGACGAGCGGCAGGAGAAAAAGACTGCCCTGCTGAATTGTCCCCATTGCCAGCAGTCGGGGGAGTACGAAATCACGTGGCTGGTGCGCACCAAGAAACGACAGCTGGCCGGCCGCGCTGATGAACGAGATCGGGCCCGCTTTTCGAAGGCCCGGTCGTACATGCTGCGCAAAGAAGATATGATGGCCTGCAAGAACCTGCGCTGCCGCAAGCGGTTTGAGATTTCCGGCGTCCAGTCGGTCGTATTCACGGAGTAACACCCCAGCTTCCGCCCGCCGCGGGTGGGTCGGGTAAGATCCTGCGAAATTCCGGGTGCGAGCATTTCCACCCGTCGTGAGGAAATGGCGGGTGCGAATTGCTGGTTGCTCATTTATACTTACGCGTTTATCCACCCGTTCGTCGAAATCTCGAGTACGTGGAGCCTTCGTTGAAGATTCTGGTCTGCATGAAGCAAGTGCCGCAGAAAGACGCACCCCTAAAGTTGAACGAGAGCGGCACCTGGATTCGCGAGGATGTCTCGTACGAAGTCAATGAGCCGGATGCATATGCTCTCGAAGAAGCATTGCGCCAGAAGGAAAAACACGGCGGCAGCGTGGTTGTGGTTACTGCCGGCCCGGCGCGTGCCCAGCAAGTCCTGCGGGAGGCTTTGGCCAAGGGCGCCGATCGCGCGATTCACCTGGAAGACGCCGCCTTCGTTGGCCTCGATGCTTTCAATACGGCGCGTGCCTTTGCCGCAGCCATCCAAGGGGAGCAATTCGACCTGATTTTCACCGGTCTTCAGTCCGATGACTACGGGTATGCGCAAACGGGCGTGATCCTCGCCGAGCTGCTGGGTTGGCCGCATGCCACCATCATCATGCAAATTGAGAAGAACGACACCGGAATTCGGGTGAAACGCGAGCTCGAAGCTGGCTATTTCCAGTTTGTGGACATGCCCTTGCCGGCCGTACTTACGATCCAGTCGGGCATCAACAAGCTGCGCTATGCCACCCTCATCGGGATCAAGCAAGCCAAGAATAAGCCGTTGCAGAAAGTCACCATGGCGGACATCCAGTCATCGGTGAGCGGAAACCTGCAAAAGATTGAACGCCTGTACGTGCCGCAGAAGACGAAGAAAACGGAATTTCTTGAGGGTTCGGCGGCGGAGATCGCCAAGAAATTGGTGGACAAGTTGCGCAACGAAGTTCGGGTTTTGTAGGCTTCTGCGCTACCTGGATGGCATTGGCGTAGGTCGATCTTGGCGACAGGGAAGCGCGATCGATCGCTCGTTTTCGTCGATTTCGACTGGGATTTCGCAGCTGAGCAAGATGGCCTATGGCGGACAGCATTGTTGTTGTGGTTGAGCAACGCGAGGGGAAACTCAATCGTGTTTCCTGGGAGACCTTAACTGCGGGCCAGACGCTGGCGGCGGCAACCGGTTGGACACTCGACGCCGCGGTCGTGGGCAAGGATGTGGCCAGTCTGGCCAACGAAGTTGCCGGCAAAAAGATCAGGAAGGCCTACGCCGTCGAATCTCCGAGCCTCGAACCTTATACCCCGGATGCGTTCGCCGTCGGCCTGAAACGGTTTCTCGAGTCCCAATCGCCGAAATTGGTGCTGATGCCGCATACCTACCAGGTTCGAGACTTCGTGCCCAAGCTGGCAACCGCCATGGGCCGGACGGTGATCAGCGACTGCATCGGCTATAAGAAGGAAGGCGACAGACTGCTCTTCACCCGGCAAATGTTTCAGGGCAAGTTGGTGGCTGATGTCAGCTTCACTGGCCCGGCACCTTGGTTTGTGACTTTTCAGAACGGAGCCTTTCGCGGCGACAAAGTTGAGGCGGGAGCCGGCGCCGCTCCGGTAGAAAGCGTGCAGGTTGCCATTGGCGATGGCGTGATCCGGGAGAAACCCCAGGCGGTATTCAAAGAAGCCAAACAAGCCGTCGATCTGACCCAGGCGGAAATCATTGTTTCCGTCGGACGGGGAATTAAAGAACAAAAGAATATCGAGCTCGCCCAGCGGCTTGCCGAGGCGCTGGGCGGCGAAATCGCCGCTTCCCGTCCCATCTGTGATTCCGGCTGGTTGCCCATGGATCGGCAAATCGGCTCGTCCGGGCAAACGGTCGCACCCAAGCTGTATTTGGCTCTCGGCATCAGTGGCGCCATTCAGCACATCGTGGGAATGAAAGGCGCGCGGACGATCATTGCCGTCAACAAGGATTCGGAAGCGCCCATCCTCGAGATTGCGGATTACGCCGTCGTGGGCAATTTATTCGACGTCGTGCCGCCCCTGATCGAAGAAGTGAAGAAAGCCAAAGCCGGCAGTTAGAGTCTTTCCCATGAAACGGATTTGGAATTTATCGCACGCCGGTCGCGAGGTTGGCCCCGACCCTGCCGTTCATTCCGGCAGCTGACCACCATCGAACCATGAGCCTTGTCTTCCGCAAGCCGCTTGCCAACATCGAACGTCCCAAAATGCCCGCCGATATTGTGATCGTCGGCGGAGGCCCCGCGGGCATGGCGTGCGCCCTGCGCCTCTCCCAACTCATCGACCAACACAACTCCGAGCACCCCGATTCGCCATTGAGTAAAGAGAATATCTACTTGCTCGAAAAAGCCAGGGAGATCGGCCAGCACTGTCTTTCGGGAGCGCTTCTCGACCCGCGCTCCATGCGCGAGTTGCTCCCGGGTTTCGAGAAAGAAGCCCCCTTCGACGCGTCGGTCAGCCGCGAAGCGGTTTACTTTCTCACCCCGAAGCACAAGTTTAAGCTGCCCATCACGCCGCCACCGTTGCGCGATCACGGTAATTACGTAATCTCTCTGAACCGGTTCGTCAAATGGCTCGGCGGCAAGGTGGAAGAGGCCGGGATCACGATCTTCAGCGGGTTTGCCGGCTCGGAATTGTTGTTCGATGGCCGTCGCGTCGCCGGAGTGCGCACCGATGACAAAGGGGTGGATAAGCACAACCAGCCGAAATCGAATTTTGAGCCGGGCTACGATCTCGAGGCCAAGGTGGTCATTCTGGCCGAAGGGCCGCGTGGCTCGCTCACCAAGCAGCTCATTGCGAAATTCGACTTGATGAAAGACCGGAACCCGCAAACCTACGGCCAGGGAATCAAGGAATTGTGGGAGTTGCCGGCGGGACGGATTGCGCCGGGCGAAGTCTTCTACACCATGGGCTGGCCTCTCACCAGCAAAGAATACGGAGGGGCCTGGATTTATGGGGGAAAGGACAACATCGTCTCCTTGGGCTTTGTCACGGCGCTCGAGTATCCCGACCCCCGTCTTGATCCGCAGCACGTGTTGCAGGATTTCAAACAGCATCCTTTTCCGGCCGGGCTGCTCCAAGGCGGAAAGATGATCCGCTATGGCGCGAAGTCGTTGCCTTACAGTGGCTGGTGGGCAATCCCGCCCCTAGCCGGGGACGGCTGGATGATCGTTGGGGATTCCGCCGGATTGCTGAATTCCGCGCGCTTGAAGGGAATCCATCTCGCGATCAAGAGCGGAATGCTGGCGGCCGAAGCGGCGCTCGAGGCGTGGAAGAAAGATGACTTCTCTGGGCAGAGCCTGGGACAGTATCAGAGCAAGGTGGAGTCGAGCTGGATTAAGGAAGAGCTCTGGAAGGTGCGCAACTTCCATCAGGGATTTGCCCACGGATTTTGGAGCGGCCTGTTTCATGCCGGGATCCAGCAATTTACCGGGGGGCGCGGGTTGCGCAACCGCTACCCAGGAACTGCCGGCTACGAGCACATGAAGAAGCTGTCCCAGTTGCCGAGCGACGGAGGACAGGAAGCGCACTTGCTCGGACCTGCCAAAGGAGATGGCCGACTAACCTTTGACAAGCTGACGGATCTCTATCACTCGGGAACGAAACACGAGGAAGACCAACCCGCGCATCTGATCATCGACGATACCAACATCTGCAATGCTCGCTGTCTCAAGGAGTTCGGGAACCCCTGCCAAAATTTCTGCCCGGCCAATGTTTACGAAATGCTAGACGACGCCGAGCAGCCTCAGGGCAAGCGCATCAGCTTGAACCCCTCAAACTGTGTGCATTGCAAAACCTGTGATATCGCCGACCCATACCAGATCATCACCTGGGTGCCCCCAGA
Organism: Terriglobales bacterium; assembly: GCA_035622455.1. GTDB lineage: Bacteria > Acidobacteriota > Terriglobia > Terriglobales > Acidobacteriaceae > JAFAGX01. The sequence continues at coordinate 16,538 of DASPVG010000081.1, read as the reverse complement.
GGGTGGCGGCGGACCCAACTACGATGGGATGTAAACCGTTTACCGGCCTGGGTGGGCAGCCTCCGCTGCCGGTCGGCTCGAACCCGCGTCCCATCCGGCATATAATGAAGGGGAGTTTTCCGACCGACTTCGGCCTTCAGGCATACTTGGCCGCAGCGGCGAGGGAGGGTTTGGCTGCGCCGATTCCTCGAGAGCTCGGCTTAGCCGGTCTCGAAGAATCGCAGGACCCCTCCCGAGGGTGCAGGTGGAAACGCCGGCGCCTCCCGGCTTCGCGAGAAGCCATTGGAAAGGAAACGGCTCCCCGGCGCCGGGCCTGCCTGCGTGTTTCCTTCAAGTTTCGGTGAATTGGATGCTGGGCCCAGGAGACTCAGCCCCGGCAACGGGCAGTTTTTACGCTCCGGGCCGGAATCGGGGATGCGAGCTGCGCATCAGAAAAGAGCTTGTGGCTGTCCTGATTGACAAATTCGGCCGGGCGATCACGGATCTTCGCATTTCCGTGACCGATCGCTGCAACTACAGGTGTGTCTACTGTCGCACCGGAAACGAAGGCACGCTGTACGGGGACCTTCCCCTTTCCGATTATCTGCGTATGGCCCGTGTCCTGGCCGGAATGGGAGTCAAGAAGGTGCGCATTACCGGCGGTGAGCCGCTGTTGCGGCAGGGACTGGTCGAGTTCGTGCACCAGTTGTCGCAGCTGCGCGACAGCGAAGGCGAGCGCCTTGAGCTCGCGCTCACGACCAATGGTCACCTGTTGGCCGAGCTGGCGCGTGCGCTCAAGGATGCAGGCCTCGACCGCGTAACCGTCAGCATGGATGCGGTTGATCCGGATCGATTCGCGCGCATTACCCGTGTTCCCAATGGATACCACCAGGTGCTCGCCGGAATCCGCACGTCACGGCAGGCCGGCTTGTGGCCGGTCAAAGTCAACTGCGTGCTGATGCGCGGTTTCAATGAGGATCAGATCATCCCGTTTGGAATGTTCGCACGCGAGGAGGGTGTAATCGTCAGGTTCATCGAGTTCATGCCGCTCGAGGAAGACCGCGTCTGGTCGCCCGAAACCGTAGTCACCCTGGATGAGATCGTCGAGCGGATGAAGGAGTATCGACCGCTGGTAGAGATTCCCCACGCCAGGAGCGAGACCGCGCGGCGGTATCGGTTCGACGACGGCCTAGGCGAGATCGGAATCATCGCGCCCGTTTCTCACCCTTTCTGCGGACACTGCAGCCGGATCCGCATCACGTCGGACGGGAAGATTCGCACCTGTCTGTTTTCTGTCTGGGACCACGACTTGCATGAACTCATGCGCCGCGGGGCATCCGATGAAGAGTTGGCCGAGTTCATTCGGAGTGTGGTGCTGCGGAAAGAGGAGCGGCACCACATCGGAGAACCGGATTTTGTGCCCGCATCGCGAACCATGGTGCATATTGGGGGATGACTCTCCGAAGGTTCCTTCCGAGCTTGCGACTCGAGGATGGCCGACGCGAGGGATGCGAAGTATCGATAGCATGAGGCTGAACCCGGCAACATGGTTGGTGGTGACCGCCGTCTTACTGACAAAGCTGGCGTCGGCGCAGCTCGATACCCCTACCACCAGCTCTTATCTCGGCTTTGATCGCAACGCATACCCGGGCGACGACAATCTAAAGACTTTGCGCCAAACCTTCTCTTTTGCCGGTTTCTGGCTGAACAACCCTCCTGGAGAGGCCGGCAATCAGTGGATCGGGAAACGGAAAGCCATCGAGGCGGCAGGATTCGGCTTTCTCGTGCTGTTCAATGGCCGGCTCGATGCCAATTTGAAGAACGTGGCAAGAGCAACCTCTCTCGGCAAATCCGATGCGCAGGCTGCGGTGACCGCTGCCCGCCGCGAGGGATTCCCTCCAAGAATCGTGATATTTCTTGACCAGGAGCAAGGTGGACGCATGCTGCCCGAACAGAAAGCCTATCTCTATTCCTGGGTGGACGCAGTTAACGCCGCCGGGTACCGAGCCGGGATTTATTGTTCCGGGATCGAATCGCCGGGATCACGCATCGTGACTGCCGATGACATTCGGGACAATGCCGGCGGCAGAGGAATCGTCTATTTTGTGAGCAAGGATGCCTGCCCGCCTTCGCCGGGATGCGCATTTCCGAAGAAGCCACCGAGCCCCGCCGCCAGCGGAATTCGGTTTGCGGACGTTTGGCAATTTGCCCAATCCCCGAAGCGACGAGATGTGGCTGCAGGCTGCCCCGCAAACTACGATCCCGACGGAAGCTGCTACCCACCCGGAACCTCTCCTCGGCAAGCCCTCCATGTGGATGTCGAAACCGCCAGCACGCCAGACCCGTCGCAGGGAAGCCGTCCCTAAATCCCTCAATAAGAACTCAGAGCTGAAACCGGGACTGCGGGGACAAGCGCCTCAGAATCAGCACGGTCGGACAACAGTTTTTTATCGCAATCCTGCGACTCAACTTCGCGAATCGATTAGAATGAATTCATACCAACCATGGCTGATCGCACGTTTACCCTAGAAGAAGCACAATCGTTGTTGCCCATACTGGAGTCTCTACTCCGCACGGCCATCGACGGCAAGAAACTGGTCGAGTCTGCGGATCAAGAATTCCAGGAGCTGGCTCACCGTGTATTTCTGCGCGGCGGAGTACTGGTGAACATCGTTACCATGGCCCGGCGGAAAGCCGAGCGCGAGAAGGCCTCCCAGCGAGCCCAAGACGCAATGGCTGAGATTGATGCGATGGGAGTCCAGGTGAAAGACCTCGACATCGGTTTGCTCGACTTCCCCTGCGAAGTTGAGGGCCAAACCGTGCTGCTGTGCTGGAGACTGGGGGAGAAGAGAATTCACTATTGGCATGGGGTCAGCGAGGGTTTCGCCGGACGCAAGCCGATTGACCAGCGGATCGCCAAGGCGAAGCGCGCGAACTAGCAACCGGAGACTCGCGGAATTCCCCGTGGGCATCACGAGGCAACCATGCCCGCTTTTTGGGTGCTGGCCGAACTATGAAGTGGCGCTCGCTTCAGGAATCAAGTGCAGGTGTTGATACTCGCACTCTGCGCGAGCAATTCGCCGAACGCAAATCTCTGATTGCCAAGTACGTTCCGCCGGAAGTCGAAGCCGTTCACGCGCGCGTCATTCAAGAGCTTCAAGAGCAGGGTATTCTGGAACGTGCCCTGCCGGTGGGCGCTCCGGCTCCCAACTTCGAACTCCAGGATCACGATGACCAATGCGTTTCCTCGACTCAACTCCTCGAGCAAACTCTTCTCGTAATCTGTTTTTTTCGGGGACGCTGGTGCCCCTTCTGCGTGAGTCAGCTTGAGGCCATGAACCTGTTTCTGCCGCAGATTGAAGCAGCGGGGGCAGTTTTGCTGGCGATTTCCCCTCAAACCGTGCGGCAATCGTTCTTCATGGCAGAACAACATAAGCTGAATTTTCGCCTGCTCAGCGACGGGCGAAATCAGGTCGCACGACAGTTTGGCCTGGTGTATCGCGTGCCCGAGTACCAGCAGTCGGTCTATCGGCGAGCTTTCGTAAACCTGCCGATGGCGAACGGAGATGACAGTTGGGAGTTGCCGATCCCGGCTACCTACGTTGTTCGCCGCGATGGCATCGTGCGGTATGCTTCCCTCAATCCCGATTACAGTGTAAGACCCGAACCCACGGAAATCCTCAATCACCTTGGCCGGCCCGATCGGGCCAGCAACTCACGGTAACATCCGCTTTCGGACAGAGACCAACCAAGCGGTCCCGGCAGCCACACTATTTTGCCGCCACCGTTTCCGCCGCGGCTGCATGTTCGTGTTCGCGTTCCACGTCTCGCAGGCGGGCGGCTTTGCCCCTCAGCGCGCGGAGATAATAGAGCTTGGCGCGGCGCACCTTCGAGGACCGGAGCAATTCGACCCTGTCAATCACGCGTGAATTTTCTGGGAAGATACGTTCCACTCCGTGACCGAAGCTCATTTTGCGGACGGTAAAACTGGCCTGCGGTCCGCGAGTGCGGGCGATCACAATGCCCTCGAATGCCTGCAAGCGCTCCTTATCGCCCTCTTTGATCTTTACATGCACGCGCACGGTATCCCCCGGACCAAAGTCGGGCAAATCCGTACGCTTGGTCTTGGCTAGGAGTTTTTCAATGACGAGATTGGACATGATCCTCTTCCCTTCTAGGTATTCTTGGCCGCAATCTGGGACAGTAATTCTTTGTCCTCCTCACTTAAGCCCACCTGCTGCAAGAGATCGGGCCGGTTGCGCAGAGTCTTTTCAAGTGCCGAACGGCGACGCCAGCGCCGGATCTCTTCGTGATTGCCGGAGGCGAGCACTTGCGGAACCGCCATCCCTCGGAAATCCGCCGGACGCGTATAGTGCGGATAATCCAGCAATCCACCGGATCCACAGGTCGCAGTGGGGCCGTTGCCGCTTGATCCCGACTCGTGTGCGGTAAATGACTCCTGTCGGGTAGAAGCTTCATTCCCCACCGCGCCGGGGATCAAACGTGTGACGCAATCGACAATCACCGCGGCAGCGATTTCCCCGCCGCTCACCACGTAATCCCCGATCGACAGCTCGCAATCCGCTAAACTCTGACTCACACGCTCGTCCACGCCTTCGTAGCGTCCACAGATCAAGACCAGTCGTTCCAGCCTGGACAGCTCCTGACTCTGGCTCTGGTGGAACCGTTTACCCTGCGCTGAAAGCAAAATTACGCTCTGCCCAGCTCGACCCGCCAGACGCTCCTCGCGCGAAGCAACCTCGAGCGCTTCCACACATTCAAAGATCGGTTCCGGCTTGAGGACCATGCCCTCGCCGCCGCCAAAAGGGCGGTCATCCACCGTGCGGTGACGATCCGCAGCAAAGGCCCGCAGATCGTGCATTTCAACCCTGACCAGACCAGCATCTCGGGCCCGGCGGATGATGCCATAATCTAGCGGACCGCGAAAAAACCCTGGAAAGATCGTAACAATGTCGATCTTCATGAGCACAGAGCTCAGCCCAGCTGGGACTCGTTACTGCTTACGGACCTCGTCTCTTCTGCTGCTGTTTCTCTTCCGGGGTCAGCGGGGCATCGAGCTCGAGCATTCCTTCCGGCAGCAGCATTCTAATCCGCTTGCCCTTGAGATCCAGGTTTTCAAGATGAGCTGCGGCGTATGGAATCTCAAGCTCCCGGGTTCCTGCCTTGACGATCAGCAGCGGCGCCTCGCCCGCCCCAAACCGGACGTCTTCGACCCGGCCAATCTCGCGGGGACCGTCGGAAACCATGCAACCGACTAAGTCGCTGATGTAGGTCCAACCGGGCTCGAGCGCCGCTCGTTGCTCGAGTGGAACCTGCAATTCGCAGCCCACCAGAGGTTCCGCGTCGGCAATCGAGTCAACCCCGACAAACCTCAGGATCAAGAACCCTTTGTGAGGCCAAACGTCTTTAACTTCGAGCTCGCGCCGGTGGTCGTTTGCTCCCAGCGCGAGTAGCCTCAGGCCCGGCCGGAATCGACCCGGCACATCACTGTGCACCTCGACCGCGACCTCGCCGTGTCGCCCTTGCACTTTCACCACGCGAGCGAGCGTGATGAACTCGTCCACCGCTTTTATTCCGTGATCTCGAGCGCAAAGCGCTTGTGAGCCCGAATTCCCGCAGCGTTGAGCAGGGAACGCATAGCGCGTGCCACTCGTCCCTGCCTTCCCAAGATCTTACCGACGTCACTCGGCGCCACACTCAGGGTGAAAACCGTGGTCTCACCGTCAACCTGGCTGACCGCCACCTCATCGGGAACATCGACCAGCGCCTTTGCGATCTGCTCCACCAATGTGCGCACATCCCCACTTTGCTCGGTCATGGCTCTTCCTATCGGCTGGAACGCACGATACCGCAATCAGGCAACAGACTCGGTGCTGGCGGGAACGGGTTTGGACGCGAGCTTGCTGACGCGATCCGAGAGCTTTGCGCCTTTTGATAGCCAATACTCAATCCGGTCGCGCTTCAGTTCAATACTGGCAGGATTGGTGCGGGGGTTGTAGGTTCCCACGACCTCGACCGGCCGGCCGTTTCGGGCGCGTGCCTTTTCGATGACCACCACCCGATAGTGCGGCTGTTTGCGCGCACCCGTACGCGTTAAACGAATCATCAACACAGAATTTGTTTCCCTTTCTAGTACTCTGGGTAGGTTTCCGGCAAGCCATTATTTTTGCAGAATTTAGCGCGATTAGCAAGGCACGATCCCAGCCCCGTGCACCTACCCCGGCTGCCCGGGCAGAGGAACGGTTCCCTTCCAGGCCACGCAGGTCTGGTTTCGAATCGTTTGTTTCAGATGCTGGTTGGGCGCTCACGGCACCCGGTGCGCAGCCTGAGGGGCACCGGCCCTCAAAGAATCTCGCCCCCCGCGGCAAAAGTCAGGCCGCGCTCTCTTCCGAGAACTCTTCGATTTCATTGACCTCTTTATCACTTAAGCGAAGATTCCCTGCCAGCATCACACCACCCGCCTGTCGCGCGTTTCGCGCTCCTACAATTGCTCCCGTCACGGCCGGATTGCGCAGCGTCCAGGCAATGGCCACTTCGCCGGGAGAACGGCCGTGCCGTTTGCCGATCTCGCGCAGGCGCTCGACCAATTCGAGATTACGGGATAACTTGGGTTCCCGGAACTCCGGATCGCTGTGGCGCCAGTCGTCCTGGGGCAATTTCGCAGCCCGTTCCGGGGTCATGGCCCCGCTGAGAAGGCCCGAGGCCATGGGCGAGTACACGATGACGCCGATGCCCTCGTGCAGGCAATAGGGCAAAATGTCTTCTTCGATCGCGCGGTTCAGAATCGAGTAGGGCGACTGCAAAGAAGTGACCGGCGCAATCTTTCTCGCCCGACGAAGCTGGCTCACATTGAAATTCGAGACTCCGATCCAGCGTACCTTTCCGTCCCGCTTTAGGTCCGCCAAGGTCGACCAGGCTTCCTCCAACTGCGGCGAGTCAGGATCAGGCGGCCAGTGAATCTGGTAAAGGTCGATGATCTCGAGCTGCAAACGCCGCAGGCTGTCCTCTACCTCGCCCCGGATGGACTCTGGCGCGAGCACCTTTTGTATGTTGCCCTTGGCGTCCCAGCGCAGGCCGCACTTGGTGAAGATATAAGGCTTCGGACGAGACCAACCCTTGATCACCCGACCGATGACTTCCTCCGAGTGCCCCAAGCCGTAAACCGCAGCGGTATCGATCCAGTTGACACCGAGTTCGAGAGAGCGCTCGATAGCGGCCTGGGAGTCCCGATCATCCTGAGTTCCCCAGGAGAATTGCCACCCCGAGCCACCGATCGCCCAGGCGCCAAAACCGACGGCTGTGATTTCGAGAGTAGACTTGTCAAGCTGCTTGGTTTGCATTTCGATGTCCTCGAGATGGTTGGATTGGTTCCGGGTGGTACCAGATACAGATGGACGCAACCGCAATTCGCACGTATTGCCTTTCTTTCCCCAATGCAACCGAGCACCTGCAATGGGAGGATGAACTCTGCTTCAAGGTTGGAGGGAAGATCTTTGCCATGCTAGGGCTCGATTCCCTGCCGCAACGAATGTGCTTCAAGTGTACGCCCGAAAGGTTCGCGGAACTGTGTGAACTCGAAGATGTTCGGCCGGCGCCCTATGTCGGACGCTACCAGTGGGTGATGCTCGATCGGCTGGACGCATTGCCGGAAGACGAATTGGAGGATTTAATCCAGCAGTCCTATCGAATGGTTCGCTCCAAAGCGAAAATCTCGGACTCTCGGGACCACGGGCGGAAGAAGCGCAAGAAATTCGAATCCCGGGGCAGACACCACCCCAGGACCAAGAAACGTTGATCGTTAGCGTCGGCTCCGAGATGTACGGTGAGGACCCGACTGTTCTTGCAGCCGGAATCTTTGCCTCCTAAAATCAGCCGAGCCGGCCACAGTTACCTCAGGAATGGCTCCTGCCTCTCCCGGCGGACGGTTCCGCTTGCCCGGCTTACGGCCGTGACCCGGAGCAACCAGAGCTTCTCATTTGACTACCCGCAACCCACTACGCTAGCCTCAAAGTCCATCCGGAACTTCGATGCGTACCACCCGCAATCAACTACTTCCCTTGCTCGTAGTGCTCGCGGCCTGCGCCCCGCTGATGCCTGCCCAGCAGCCCGTGCATGCCGCCCACGCCATGGTGGTCAGCATCCATGAACTGGGGTCGCGAGCAGGAGTGGAGATCCTGCGGGCGGGTGGGAACGCGGTGGACGCGGCCGTCGCGACCGGGTTTGCCCTGGCGGTGGTTTATCCCCCCGCCGGAAATATCGGCGGAGGGGGGTTTATGCTGATTCGCCTGGCGGATGGCGAGACCCACTTTGTTGACTTCCGGGAAAAAGCTCCCGCCGCGGCCACAGCCAATATGTATTTGGATTCTCAGGGAAATGTGATCGAGGGTGCCAGCGAAATCGGTTATAAAGCGATTGCCGTGCCCGGCTCCGTCGCCGGTCTTGTCTACGCGGAACGGCATTTCGGCAAGCTGCATCTCGCGCAAGTCATGGCTCCCGCAATCAAGCTGGCACAGGACGGCTATGCGCTAAGCTGGGAAGAAGCGCATGCCTTCGAGAACGAGAAACACTTGGCGGAGATTCCGGAATCGCGGCGCATTTTTCAGCGCGACGGAAACTACTACAAGCCGGGTGAAACTTTTCAGCAAGCGGATCTGGCCCGGACCCTCGAGCATATTGCGAGCGATCCCGACGATTTCTATCACGGGGCGATGGCGCGAGAGCTGGCTGCCTCAATTCAGAAAGGCGGCGGTCTCATCACGGCCAATGATCTGGCCGGCTACGAAGTCAAGGAGCGGGCTGCGGTTCAGGGCACATACCGGGGCTACGACATCCTCAGCGCACCTCCGCCCTCCTCGGGCGGAACGGCCCTGATCGAAATTCTCAACATCCTCGAGGGTTACGATCTGGCGAAGATGGGGAATCGGTCCGCGCAATCCATTCATCTGATTGCGGAAGCCTTCCGGCGTGCATTCTACGACCGTGCCGAGTTCATGGGTGACCCGGACTTCGCAAGGATTCCGGTCGCGCAGCTCATCGATAAGAAGTACGGCACAGCCTGGCGGGAGTCCATTGACGCTACCCATGCCAGCGGGAGTAAGGAGTTGAAGCGTCCCTCGATCTTTGGGGCTCTCGAACAATACGCCGCCGAACACCCGCAGCCCACTGCCACCGCAGAGTCTCCGCACACCACCCACTATTCCGTGGTCGATGCCCAGGGAAATGCAGTGGCAGTAACCACCACCCTGAATGAGTGGTTTGGATCACGAGTCACGGCGCCAGGACTGGGATTCCTGCTGAATGACGAGATGGACGATTTCACCAGCAAGCCGGGCGTGGGCAATTCCGATGGACTGATCCAGGCTCCTGCCAACGCCATCGGTTCGGGAAAACGTCCGCTTTCCTCGATGACGCCGACCATCGTTCTCCGCAACGGCAGGCCCTATCTTGTGCTCGGCTCTCCTGGCAGCTCGCGGATCATCACCACCGTGGCGAATGTGCTGATCGGAGTTGTCGATTACCGTATGAACATCCAGGAAGCGGTGAATGCACCGCGATTCCACCAGCAGTGGCTGCCTGACGTTTTGAGCGTCGAGAAATGGTTTTCTCCCGACAGCGTACACTTACTCGAGCAGATGGGTTACAAGGTCACCATTGGGGTGGGTCAGGGCGAAGATTGGCGTCCTTACTGGAGCGACGCCGAATGCATCGCCATCGATCCGGAGTCGGGGGAACGCCTGGGCGCGAGTGACGGCAGGAACAACGGAAAGGCGATTGGATACTGATGTTAAAAGCTATCTCCACCTACGTGTACGTCAGAGAGCGGTTGCATCCCGGGCTGCTCGACGGTTTGCTGCGAGGCGGCGCCCAGGCTTTTGAGATCTTCGCTGCACGCCAGCATTTGGATTACGCCAACCGCAAGCAGCACGTGCGGGAAATCGCCGACTGGTTTCGAACCAGCGGGGTTCCCCTGCATTCGGTGCACGCCCCGATGTACGGGGATTACGAATGGGGGCGAACGGGAGCGCCTCCAGTGAATGTGACGTCTACAGATCGGGCTCACCGTGTCGAAGCCATGGACGAGATCAAGCGTGCCCTAGAACTCGCGGAGCAAATTCCTTTTCGCTTCCTCATCCAGCATTTGGGCGTCTCCAATGAGACATTTGATGAGCACAAATTCGAAGCGGCCATGACCTCGATCGAGCACCTGCGCGCCTTTGCCAAGCCTTTGGGAGTGCAGATTCTGCTCGAGAACATTCCGAACGAACTGTCGACTCCAGAGAAGCTGGTCGAATTCATTCACAGCAGTCATTTCGACGATGTGGGGGTGTGTTTTGATTTCGGGCACGCGCACCTGATGACCAGCGTCCCGGATGCGTTCGCGACCCTCAGAAGCTACATCCGATCCACCCATGTCCACGACAACGACAAAGATCGTGATTCCCATCTTTGGCCGGGCAAGGGCTCGATCGACTGGAAGGAGGCCATGGAACTGCTCCGGTCGGCTCCGCACACGCCGCCCTTGCTTCTGGAGGTGGAGGAAGACGAGAAGATTAACCCGGCCGAGAGAATGGACGAAATGTTTAAGAAGCTGGATCAGGCCTGAGGATGTTCCGGTTGAGACCGACAGCACGGAGCAGTTCCAGTCTGTTCGGTTCGAAGCTTCGAATATGCCATCGCCCGTAACCTCCATCGTCGATGTGGGCAACCACGAAAGTCAAAGTGTCACCATCCAAGGATGGCTTTACAATCTGCGCGAGAGCGGCAAGCTGCTGTTTCCAATTTTTCGCGACGGAACCGGGATCATCCAGGGGGTGGTTGCGAAAAACGCGGTGTCTCCCGAGATCTTCGAATCGGTCCGAGGCCTTACCCAAGAATCGAGCGTCATGGTCGAAGGCAAGGTCCGGGCCGATCAACGTGCTCCCGGGGGCTATGAGCTCGACGTCTCCGATGTACAGGTCATCGAGCGCGTTCCCGAAAGCGACCCTTATCCGATTTCCTTGAAGGAACACGGCGTCGATTTCCTGATGGAGCATCGCCACCTTTGGGTGCGCAGCCCGCGCCAGGCGGCCATCCTGCGGGTGCGCGCCGAAATCGTCAAAGCTGCCCGCGACTTTTTTGATGAGCGGGGATTCACTCTCACCGATCCTCCCATCCTTACTCCTGCGGCCTGCGAAGGAACCACGACCCTATTCCCGGTTGATTACTTTGACGAGCAAGCCTTTCTCACCCAGTCCGGTCAGCTTTACATCGAAGCCACGGCCATGGCTCTGGGACGGGTGTATTCCTTCGGGCCCACGTTTCGTGCGGAAAAATCCAAGACTCGACGTCACCTGACGGAATTCTGGATGATCGAACCGGAGGTCGCCTATGCCACCCTGGAGGACATCATGGACTTGGCGGAGGGACTGATCAGCTTCCTGGTGGAGCGCTGTCTCAAGCGGCGGCGCGCGGATCTCAAGACCATCGGCCGGGATATTACGAAGCTCGAGAAGGTCGTGCCGCCGTTCCCCCGTATCAGCTATGACGAGGCCGTGAGGATCCTACAGGAAGCGCACGCCAAAGGCAGGCTCGAAAACAACTTTGAGTGGGGTGGAGATCTTGGCTCTCCCGACGAGACCTTCCTCTCCTCGCAGTTTGACCAGCCCGTCCTGGTCCATCGCTACCCCGCAAAGGTGAAGGCGTTCTACATGGAGCCGGACCCGAATCGTCCGGAGCTCGCACTTTGCGTCGATGTACTGGCTCCGGAAGGCTACGGCGAGATCATCGGCGGCTCCCAGCGTATTGCCTCTTACGATCTTCTGCGGCAACGGATTCACGAGCATGGGTTGCCCGAGGCGGCGTTTCGGTGGTATTTGGACTTGCGCAAGTATGGCAGCGTGCCTCACGCGGGTTTTGGTATGGGAATTGAGCGGGCCGTGGCCTGGATTTGCGGTCTGGAACACGTACGCGAGACCATTCCGTTTCCCCGCATGCTGTATCGGCTTTACCCCTGAGAAAGGCAGGCCGAATCCAGGGCGAGATCGTCTCCCGCCCGGGCATTGAGTGTGGCCCTGAAGTTCTCTGTGATTTATGCTGGCGGCTCGATGACAACCACAATGCCAACCCTTTCCAGCATCAGTCCGAAGAAGATACGCGTCATTGGAGTTCCGCTCGATCTCGGACAATCTCGTCGCGGCGTGGATATGGGCCCTTCGGCGGTGCGCGTCGCCGGGCTCGAAGCCCGCCTGGAAGCACTGGGACATATCGTAGAAGATGGCGGCAATGTGGCGGTGGCGATTCCCGAGCAAAAGAAGGAAGGCCAGGCCAATGCCAAGTACCTGAAGGAAATCACCGCGACCTGCACCAAGCATGCCGAGTTAGTCTTGAAAACGATGGAGTCCGGTCAAGTTCCGCTGGCCTTGGGGGGTGATCACTCGATGGCGGCGGGCACGGTGTCGGGCGTGGCGGAGTATTACCGGCGGAAAGGGGAGAGAATTGGCCTGCTTTGGATCGACGCGCATGCCGATGTCAACACTCCTGAGAGTTCTCCGAGCGGGAATGTCCATGGCATGCCGCTGGCGGCGATCCTCGGCCTCGGCCCTCCCGATTTGGCCAACATCTTCAATTTCTCACCGAAAGTGGAGGCGGGAAACTGTGTGCTGGTGGGGGTGCGCGACATCGACGCGATCGAGAAGCAGAACGTGCGTCGTGCCGGCATCCAAGTTTTTACCATGCGCGATATTGATGAACGGGGCATGCGCACGGTCATGGAAGAAGCCTTGCGGATTGCCGGACAGGGAACGGCGGGATACCACATCTCGCTCGATATGGACTGGGTCGATCCCGAGGATGCGCCAGGAGTTGGAACCCCGGTGCGCGGCGGCGCCACTTATCGCGAGGCCCACCTCGCCATGGAAATCATCGCCGATCACGGCCGCATGCTGAGTTTGGAAATTGTCGAGGTCAATCCGGTCATCGACGAGCACAACCGAACCGCGGACTTGGCCGTGGAGTTGGCCCTCTCCGCCTTTGGCAAGAAGATTCTGTGAAAACCGCCAGTCGGTCGTGGGGTGTCGAATGAGAATCTGTCCGCGCAGCATCGGGCTGGCTGTCGCCCTGGTCTCGATCGCTTCCCTCGCCCTAGCCCTGCCTAACCCGCCACCAGAGAAAGTGGCGGTCGTTTACGGGCAAAATATTCGATATATTGAAGCCGGCCAGGGTCCGGCGGTGATTCTGCTGCACGGTCTCGGTGCGGTCAAGGAAATCTGGACCGCCAATTGGGAAGCGCTTTCGGCCGGGCATCACGTCTATGCCCTCGACCAGATTGGCTTCGGTCATTCCGACAAGCCGCTACTCGAATACAAGATTGCCACCTGGGTCGACTTTCTTCACGGGTTCATGCAGTCCGAGAACATCCATCAAGCAACGCTGGTGGGGAACTCCCTGGGAGGGTGGATTGCTCTGGAGTTTGCGGCGCAGCACCCGGAAATGGTCGATCGCCTGGTGCTGGTCGATTCGGCAGGTCTGGCATGGGGACAGGGAGGGCCGGTCATCGATCTGAACCCGTCCTCCATCGCGGGGTGGCGGACTCTGCTCGAAGCGCTTTTCTATGACAAGAAGATGGTGAGCGATCAATTCGTGCTGCGGGTGTTTACCGACCACATGCGCAACAACGACGGATATACGATCGAGCGCGCTCTCGCGGGCTTTGCCCTGGCTCAGTTTGAAGACGACAAGCTCGGCTCGATCCACCTACCCACGCTGGTGGTGTGGGGACGCGAGGACGAACTGATTTCCGTAACCCGGGCAGAAAAATTCCGCAATGGGATACCTGGCGCCAAACTGGTCGTATTTGAACAATGTGGACATGTCCCTCAGTTGGAAAAGCCCGACGATTTCAACCGAGCTGTGCTTGATTTTCTCGGCAGGTAAGCGGCAACTCGGTGCCCAAACCCCTGGGAATCAATCCTGCGATTGACGCCTAGGGTTCCTCCGTCCACACTGAAACGTGATGAAAAAGCTTCGTGTCGGCATTCTGTTTGGCGGGCGCAGCGGGGAGCATGAAGTCTCGCTGCTGTCGGCGGCTTCGGTATTTGACGCCATCGACAAGAACAAATATGAAGTCGTTCCGATTGGCATCACCAAGGAAGGACACTGGGTCACGGCTTCTGACGCCGAGCGACTGTTGGCCGGCGAGGGACTTCCCGCGGCCCAGGCACACCGTCGCGCCGGGGATCCGGAGGCAACTCCCTCGGCGGCTGTCTTGGCTAAGGGTGAAGCCGTCGTTGTTCCCCCGGAGCCGCACAGCCACGGCGGTGCGCTGAGTCCGTTTGAGACCGAGGCAGCATCGCGTGCGCTTTCCCGCCGGGCTGCTGACCGCGCCATCAACGTCGACATCATCTTTCCCGTCCTGCATGGCACCTTCGGCGAGGATGGAACGATTCAAGGATTATTGGAACTGGCGGATGTGCCCTATGTCGGCGCCGGCGTCCTGGGTTCGGCCGCGGGCATGGACAAGGACATTATGAAGACACTGTTCCGGGCTGCCGGGCTACCCCTGGTCAAACACGTCACCATCTTGCGCAGCGACTGGGCAGCCCGGCCGAAGGAGGTTCGAAAGCAGATCGCACGCCAACTGAAATATCCGCTGTTTGTGAAGCCGGCGAACTTAGGTTCCTCCGTCGGCATCTCTAAGGTGCGCGATTCGAACGAACTCGCCTCTGGGATTGAAGAAGCGGCAAAGTTCGACCGCAAAATCGTGATCGAACAGGGGGTAGGCGGAAGCAAACAAAAGGCCCGCGAGCTCGAATGCTCGGTGCTCGGAAATGACCACCCCGAGGCTTCCCTGCCAGGAGAAATTGTTCCCAGCAAGGAATTCTACGATTACGAGGCGAAATATCTGGATGAAGGCTCAGAGCTGATTATCCCGGCAAAACTCACCCAAGGGGAAAGCAAAGCAGTTCAGCGACTCGCGATTCGAGCCTTCCAGGCCGTGGACTGCTCCGGTCTGGCGCGCGTCGACTTTCTCATGGAACCCAAAACGCGCAAGATCTACGTGAACGAAATCAACACCATGCCGGGGTTCACGGCGATTAGCATGTATCCAAAGCTCTGGGCCGCCTCTGGATTGTCCTATCCGCGACTGATCGAGCGATTGCTCGAGCTCGGGCTGGAACGTCACGCGGAGAAGAGGAAGAATCAATACAGCCGTTGAGCTTACCTAAACTCCCAAGCGTTTGCGTCTTCTCGACCGAAGACCCTCCCCTCTCCTCGCAAGCGGCCTGAAACGCCTGCTCCGACCAGGACCGATATATAATCATCGCCAATGAAAGCCAGCCTCGCCATCGTCATCTGGCTCGTTTTGTTTTCCGGCTCTGTGGCAAGGTTGCTGACGCAGGCCACGGCGCAAGTTTCTAGCCAGCAGCCGCCTGGGTTCGTTTCACAGGGCCGACAGCTGATCCGCGAAGGAAACCCGCAACAGGCACTCGAGCTCTATCAGGAGGTCCTCAAGACCACACCAGATTCATTTCCTGCCAACATCGAGTCGGGAAGCGTACTCGATCTGATGCTGCGAGGTGAGGAGGCGCGCAAATATTTCGCCAAAGCCATCGCAGTGGCAGACACCCCGAAGAACAAGGCGGGAGCGCAAAGAGCGATGGCGATGTCGTACGCTTTCGAAGCGAACTGTGCCGAGGCGGCTGAATATGAACAAATGGTCTTCGACTTCTACGGCACGGCGAACGACTTCTTTCAGCAAGGAGAGATCGCGGACGAGGCTGCTCGCGTTTGCCTCGACTCTGGCGACTTGGAGGCCGCTGAGAAATGGTACAAGCTGGGGCACGAAACTGGCTTGAAAGAACCCGGCATTAAGTCCGATCGCCAGGATCTGTGGAATTTTCGATGGGAGCATGCCCAAGCCCGTATCGCTGCCCGGCGAGGCGACGGTACTGAGGCACAGAAGCACGTGGCTGCGGCAAAGACGATCCTCGATAAGGGAACCATCCCCGAGCAAGCGCGGTTCTTTCCGTACTTGAAAGCCTACGTCGCATTCTATGGGCAAGATTACAAAACGGCTCTCGAACAACTGAAACAAGCCGATCAGAACGACGCCTTCATCCAGTGCATGCTCGGCCAAACTTATGAGAAGCTGGGCGATGAGGAAAGGGCGTTAGACTACTATCGCAAAGCCGCGAGGGCAAGTTCGCACAATCCCCCTGCCGCATACGCGGTGCCTTTTGCTAAAAAGAAGCTGGCCTAGCCGACGCGAATCGCTGACGGTTTTCCGCCGGGAACGCGCTGCGCTCGACCAATCCTCTCCCAACATTCCGCATCACGCTCCGGCTTAGATTGCTCCTTGGACTGGGTCCGAGAGAGTGCAAATTTTCTTGACGCACCCTGGGCCGGCTGTGTAGCATAAGTCGGTAACGGTTGCTCTTCGGAGCACACCGGGATTTCATGCAGAGTGGCTGAGGGACGAGCCCTGTGACGCCACGGCAACCGGATCAGGACCGATTCTGACCGCCAGGTGCCAACTCTCTCCTGGAAACAGGGAACATGAG
>DASPVG010000080.1:0-15309 GCA_035622455.1 Terriglobales bacterium | reverse complement strand
TGCTCTTGCTCCTAGTACCCAGCCGATTGAGCTGAGGTAGTTGATCGCCCACGTGGAAACTATTCTCGCACAAGGAAGGTTGTGATCCGTTTGCTAGCCATAGACTGTCACCACCGGACGGAGCGATCGGCAAGTCACCGGGTCGAGAACAGATCACGCCCCTGTCTTGAGCGGAAGTTTGAATCCTGGCTAATGATTCCTTTTGTGTCTCTTTAATATTCTCCTCGTAAGACACTGATTCTACGTGAGTTTTATCAGACAATCCTTTGAAATACTGTCTATTGGCCAGCGATCTTGACCAGATGCTGACGTTCGATGACTTCGGCTACATCCTGGCCGAACTCCCCGGCCGCCGAGTTTGAGCGCAAGGCCAAAGGCACGGCCAAGCTCAGCCTGGTGCCGAAGGGGCGGAGCTCGCCGAGCCCGCATTCGTGAGTTTTCGAATCGCATGGGATGCTGATCCAATAGCGGGAACGAGTGCGCACCGACTGGGTTACTCTGCATCCTGGCTTGGCGGAAAAACTGGGAGTATGATCCTATTCCGCGGTCGTGATTCCGCGGCCCGCACCCGATGCTTCGCGATAAGAATCTTGTTCCCCTCTCCCGCCAACACCAGCACGCTCTGGCTCTTTGCGTGCGGCTCGATCGTGCTTTGCAGTCCGGGCAGGTGGAGCTGGACGCCTGGCAAAGCGAGATTCAAGCCCTGTTTGAGCAGGAGATTGGAACCCACTTTTCGGCCGAAGAAGAAGTCCTCTTTCCCGCAGCCGGCCGCTATCCCCAGCTGGCAGTTATCGTTGAGGAGCTTCGTGGCGAGCACCAGGCGTTGCGCGATTTGTTCCGCCGCGCGGGCTCGCGTCAGCTCGGAAAGCCTGACCTGTCGGCGCTTGCCGAGACCCTGACCAACCATGTTCGCAAGGAGGAACGGGTCCTGTTTGAAGGCATGCAGAAAGCGATGAGCGCCACGGAGCTTGCGCAGTTAGGTCGACGGCTGGACGGGTTGCTCGAGCGAACGGCCTGCATCCTGCCGAGCGAGGCTACCAAGCTGCGGCCAAGAAAGTAGCCGTCTGAGGCTTCCAACCCCGGTTTGAATCGTGAACCGGTTTTTCCTCATCTACTGGGATGTTATCGAGGAGATTAACAGCCGTGGATCAGGAAGTAGGTAGGAACCTCGTTGTGGATTTCTCAGAACCCGCGGTTCAATCCTTTACAGGAAGCGCTGCGGGCGAGGCTGCTCTGCTCGACGCCTACTCCCAGGCGGTGGTCAGTGCGGCGGAAAAAATCAGCCCTTCGGTGGTAAAGATTGACGCCGTCCACTTAGCCAAGACCTCTTCCGGCGAGTCTCGAGAACAACAAGGCGGCGGATCGGGGTTCGTGTTCACCCCAGATGGTCTGATTCTGACCAATAGTCACGTGGTGCACGGCGCCAAGCGAGTTGCGGCTTCGCTTTCCGATGGAAGACGGTTTCCGGCTCAGACCATCGGCGATGATCCGGCGACCGACCTGGCGGTCATTCGAATCGATGCTCCCTCTCTGGTGGCTGCGCCCCTGGGCGACTCCCAGCGGCTTCGGGTAGGGCAGCTGGTGATCGCCATCGGCAACCCTTATGGATTTCAGTACACGGTCACCGCCGGCGTGGTCAGCGCTTTGGGACGATCGCTGCGTTCTTATTCCGGGCGTCTCATCGATGACGTAATTCAAAGCGATGCCTCGCTCAATCCGGGAAATTCCGGTGGCCCGCTGGTAACCTTCGATGGGAACGTTGTCGGGGTCAACACGGCCACCATCATGGGTGCCCAGGGGTTGTGCTTTGCCATCGGGATCAACACCGCCAAGTTTGTCGCCGGACGGCTGTTGCGTGACGGAAAGATACGGCGCAGCTATATCGGCGTGGAGGCCCAGACATTGCCTCTGCATCGCCGGCTCGTACGTTTCTACGATCTGCCCCAGGAAAGCGGCGTGGCGGTGATCTCGGTTCAGGCCGGCAGCCCCGCGCAACGAGCCGGTTTGCGGGAGGGGGACGTGATTCTTGCCCTCGATGGCAAGCCCTTGGCCGGTGTCGACGACCTGCACCGCTTGCTGACTGACGCGCGAGTCGGCGTCAGCAGCACACTCACGGTTTTGCGCTGGACGGAGAAACTGGAACTCGAGGTCGTGCCGGAAGAGGTGCGAGGATCCTAGGGCCGCGTGAGCTGCAGTCCTCTTGTCAGCTTCCCTGACCCCACTTTAGGATCCTCTCGATTCGGGCGATGTTTGCGATAGTGTCTTTCCCCTTGGTAACGACCCGCCCGGCGCTTCAAAGTTGAGCATTCGACCAAGGGGAGCGGCAGGTATGGAGGGTGCGGGCAAACCCCGGGCTCTAACCTTCAGGGATTGCCGGGCAACCGGGGAATTCACTCAGATACGTGTTGCCAATATAGCCGAGATACTGCATTCCGATTTTGCTGGTGAAAAAACCATCGGCGGTGAACTTACGGAGGGTGGAGAAGAATTCAACGCCAGGGTTCAGGCGAGGAATTTTTTCCGCGTTCTTGCGGAAAGCGATGAGATCCAGGATCTCCTTCTGCTGCCCGGGAGTGCATTCGAGGTAACTCTGCCCGTAGCGCTCCGAACATGTGGAGTCGAGCCACATGATTCCTCCCCCCAGCTGCAGCTGAAGCTGTTCATTCTCGCTCGTAAGCAAGTCGATGAACTCCGGTGCGCCAGCTTCGATCGCCCCACCGCTTTCTTCATCCGGTGGGATGATCGCCTGACACAACGCGCGCAGCGTCTCGTATTGGCGGGCAGTGAAAAATTTGGGAGAGTAGCCGCCGGGAAGGTGTAAGGCTTCGTCCGCCTCCAGCGTGCGATGCGCTCTTTCCGCAGCTTCGAGCGAAACCAAGCGTAACATCGGGCCGGCTACGGTAGTCAGGCTGAGCGATTTCAAAAGATCACGGCGCGAAATCGGCATGAATCGTCCTCTTCGAGAGTTCCTTTTTCCCTTCTCTCTCCTATAGATTCCCTTTCTTCGCCTGCTCGAGAAGATACTCCGACGCCCTCCAGGAGAGCGCCAAGATGGACAGAGTCGGATTCTTATCCGGGCTGCTTACGAAAGCGGCTGCATCGGTGACAAACAGGTTCTTTACGTCGTGGGCTTGGCAATATTTGCTCAAGGCAGAGCTTTTGGGATCGTTCCCCATGCGTACCGTACCCGATTCGTGGATCGCAGTGCCCCCGTCGTAGAGGCCATAAGGAGAGGCACCCTCGGTCGAGGTTTCGGTAGAGTAAGTGCCCCCGGCGGCTTCGACGATGGCGCGGAAGGTGGATTGCATATCTTTCGCCATCTTGATCTCGTTGTCGCCGGCTCGCCAATGGAAACGCAGCACGGGTATGCCCCACTCATCGACCGCGCTCGGATCGAGTTCGCAATAGGTGTGTTCATTGGGAATCATCTCTCCCAGCGCTTCCATGCCGATCGTCGCTCCATACGAGCGACGACAATTCTGCTTCAGGGAAGCACCATAACCTTCGGAGCGTTCACACTCATCGTCGAATTGGCCGACCACAGGCATAAAACGACCGCCGCCCGGTTCGATGTGATAGCCGCCGGAAAATTCATTCTTGCGGTCGAACTTCCACCAGGGCATGTAGACATGAGGCAGGTAATTTCCTCCACTGCCGTCGTGATTGTGGGGCGGCATCCTCTCCAACTCGGGAAAGTAACCGGAACCCCAACTTCCGACGCTATCCATCAAATTGCGCCCTACGACTCCGGAAGAGTTGGCCAGTCCATCGGGGAAGAGGGGCGAGCGCGAATTGAGCAGCAGCCGGGCGGTTTCGCAGGTGCTGGCCGCGACCACGAAACATCGGGCACGCACTCGCTTTTGGCTTTTGGTCAGACGATCGATATAGAAAACAGCTTCCGCCCTGCCATCCTTACCGACGCTGATCTCTCGTGCCATCGCATTGGTGATCAGGGTCAGGCGGCCGGTGGCCTCGGCCGGCGGAATCAGCACTTGACTGGAACTGAAGTTCGAGGCCGATTTGCATCCGCGCGCACATTGCCCACAGTAGTGGCACGCCGGGCGTCCGTGCAAGGGTCGGGTGAGGATGGCCATGCGCGCCGGCACGCATAGAATATTCAGTTTGTCGCAGGCTCTCTTGAGGACGGTCTCGGTACAGCGAGGTTTCGGTGGCGGCTGGAAAACACCGTCGGGAGAACTGGGAATGTTCTCCCGGGTACCGAAAACCCCGATATAGGATTCGACCTTGTCGTAATAGGGAGCCAGTTCATCATAGGTGAACGGCCAGTCGTCCCCCACACCCCGGGTGGAACGGGGTTTGAGATCAGTAGGTGAGAACCGCAAAGCTACTCTTCCCCAATGGTTGGTGCGGCCGCCGACGATCCTCGAGCGGAACCAGCGAAAGGTAGAGCCCGGCGCCGAGACATAGGGCTCACCTTCGATTTCCCATGCCCCGTTGGGCGCCATGAACTCGTCGGCTTCCTCGCCCCGCAGTTTTCCGCCCACTCCGCCGCCCCGATGCCGAAGATCGTAAGGCCAGAGATGTTCCTTGAAGTCCTTGGCCGGATTGAGGGGCGGACCGGCCTCGAGCAGGGCGACGTTAGCCCCGCCTTCGGTCAACACCTTGGCGGCAGCGCCGCCGGCGGCGCCCGAGCCGATGATGCAAACGTCGTACAGCTGGGATGAGCGAACGACTTGCAAAGCGACCAATCACCTCGAGAGGCTGAGATTATACTTGGTTCCCGCCGGTGCCGGGGTTCTGATTCGGCGGTTTCTCCGCTACTTCGGGTCTGGGGAGGGAGAATGAATCTGCTGAAATACGTCGGTGGTGGCTTTGAGATAGTCGCTGAATTCACTAACTTCGCGGACGTGGAAGGCGCTGAAGAATTGGCGGCCGTCGGCAACGTATTCCTGTCGTGTCGGCATCCAGATCTCTCCGTGAACTTTTTGCTGCTCGGTGAAGCCTTCAAAGCCCTTCACCGTGGCCAGAAAACCCATGCCGAGGCCTAGCGAGGACACGCTGGTAAACTCAATTCGAACCACCTCTTTCTCCTCCGGGCTGATCCACATCTTTCCCTTCAAGTCTCCGGCAATTCTGTCCAACAGGCTTCCTCGGGATTGAGGAGTGGTTTTCGGTTCGAAGGCATAGACGACCGTCCGCAAGCCGTGGATCTGTTCCCAGCGTAGGGGCGTGAAGTTCGATCGGGCGATGATGTCGGCAAACAAGAGCTGGTCTTTGGGGTGTATAGCTTCATTCTTTTGGGCTTTGCGCTCATCGTCTTCGATCTGCTTCTCTATCTTTTTCTCCTGTTCCTCGAGGTTATGTTCGGGGAGAGCCTTGCCATCATGACTGACGTGGAGAGAAAAGAATTCGTATGCAGTTGGGGTTACGTAATACGTGTCCGTGTGTTGGCTGCGTACCTTTCCGTTCTTGTCGAGCACATACTCGGTCGTTTTGTCGGTGAACGTGTACTGGCTTAGGAGCGCTTCGATCCTCTTCTGGTCTTGAGCCACTTCCGCAATTAATTGAGCGGTATTGGGAAATGGCGTCTCAGCTGGTCTTGCTGGCGAGTTCTGGGCATTGAGTATCGTTAAAAGAATTGCGTTGGCGGCTAGGGCCAGCGCAATTCTCACCGCTCGGCGTACCGCAAAGGGTGCTCGGCAACCTTGTTCCCGTGACATGGGTCAACCTCGGTAGGAATCGGTTTCACCTACGCTTGGGAAGTTATCCTGACTCGGTAGCCAGCGCGACCCTTGTTCCGCACAGTGCGGGAAAAATGCGACGAAACGAAGGTTTCTTGCGGTGGGTCGCGGTTGGGACCGCCCAACGGATGGGCTAGAATACGTCTCATGCCCGGTCGTGACCATGCGCGCTTCCCTTCCTTCTGGCAACTTCAGGCCGTCGGATGGGCGGGGCTCTATGGGTTGGTACTCGCGGCCTCAATTCCTTTACTACCAACGGCGGAAGCCCTGAAAGACAGCACCTTGGCCATGGTTTTTATGTTCCTCGCCAGTTGGTTGCTGCGACCGGTCTGTCGTTCTTTGGTGCGGCGTCCCATGTCTTGGTTGGCCCTGGAAGTTCGTGCCTTCGGATGGTCGTTTCTCGTGGGGGTCACCACGTGCTTCCTGTTTTACGAGCTGGTCATTTGGAAATTCCACAAGTTCCGATTGGACGCATGGGCTGCCGATTCCCTGGATTTCGTTGTGTGCCTCTTCCTCTGGTGCAGTCTCTATTTCAGCATCAAGCAGTGGCAGCAATCGGCGCAGGAACGAGAACGACTGCTGCGGGCTGAAACCGAGGCCCGGGAAGCCCGTCTCAACGCGTTGCGCTGCCAGTTGAACCCTCACTTTCTGTTCAATTCTCTGAACGCCGTGTCGACCCTCGTACTGGACGGGAACGCCCCCTCCGCCACACGCATGCTGGCGCAGATCGGCGACCTTTTGCGTTCGACCCTCGAGCATCAAACCCTCTCGGAAATACCACTCTCGCAGGAGATCGCTCTTACCGAGTTGTATCTCGCCATCGAGCAAACCCGACTGGGAGACCGGCTCCGCGTGGATTTAACCATTCCACCCGAAACTCTGGACGCCATGGTACCCAGCATGTTGCTGCAGCCGCTGGTCGAGAATGCCGTCCGGCACGGGGTGGCAGGGCTCGTCGAAGGGGGATGGGTTTCGATCAGCGCCGAGCTTGCAGGCGGTCGCTTGCGGATCGTCATTAGGAACTCGGCCAGGATGGCAGCCGGCGAGCGATTGAACGGAATCGGTCTGCACAATACCCACGAGCGGCTGGAGACGCTTTACGGAGCTGATCAGAGATTATCGTTGCAGTGGCCGCAAGCAGATGTTTGCGAGGTAAAGGTGGAACTGCCTTTCCGACGAGCTGTCGAAACAGAAGAGGCATTCGCGTGCGCGCGTTGATTGTAGATGATGAGCCCCTGGCCCGTCGTGGTGTCGCTCTGCGGCTGAAAAGGTTTAAGGATGTGGACGTCATCGGCGAATGCGACGACGGCCGATCGGCAGTGAGCAAGATCGTGGAGCTCTCGCCGGACCTGGTTTTTCTCGACGTGCAGATGCCGGGAATGGATGGTTTTGAGGTTCTGCGCGCCCTGCCCAAGGAGAAGCTGCCGAGAGTGATCTTTCTCACGGCCTACGAAAAGCATGCCTTGCGCGCCTTCGAAGTTCACGCCTTGGATTATCTTCTCAAGCCGGTGGATGACCAGCGCTTTGCTCTAGCCATCCACCGGGCGCGCAACATCCTGGACTCGGCTTCGAAAACCGTGATGGTTGAGCGCCTGGTCCATATGTTGAACGAAACCTCCGAGAAGTACATTTCCCGCTTCACGGTTAAGACTGGATCCCGAATCCAAATTGTCCTGGCCGAGGACGTAGAGTGGATCGGAGCCGCCGGGGACTATGCGGAATTGCACGCTTACGGTCGCGCTTACTTGCTGCGCGAACCCATGAGCTCGCTCGAGCAAAAGCTCAATCCCAAGAGATTTCTTCGCATCCATCGTTCGCGAATCGTGCGTGCGGCCGGCATTCAGGAACTGCGAGCGATCGACAACCGCGAGTTTATCGTCAAGCTCTCCGACGGCTCCGAACACCGTTCCAGCCGCACCTATGCCGAACGCCTCGAGTCCTGGTTATCCTCTGGAAGGAGTTAACCCCATAGGCTCCGAGACAGGAGCAATCTGGTTCCCTCCGCTGGGCCCTGGATCGGGAACGGTCAAACGTGAAGGCCAAAACGAGCCCACAGTTCGCGTCGTCCGAAGCCGGTGATGTCCAAGGCTCTGCTCGCAAGATCCGGCACCACCCATTTTCTCCGCAGGGCGACTTTCAGCAGGGCTGCTCCCAGTGCCCCTCCGACATGGGGCCGGCGCTCGCTCCAATCCAGGCACGGGCAGGCGAAACGGCGGCGCAGTCTGCGGGTGCCGTCAACGTCGATGCCAAGAGCTTCGAGCGCCTTTGTTCCCTGGGGGGTTAGGTCGTATCGAGTGCCACGATCCGCGGCTCCTCGAGAATTTGGGCTGGCGGAAAGCCACCCCAGCGTCACAAACCGGTCGTGCAGCAAGACGCCGAGTACGCCCGCCAGGTGATCGTAACAGGTCCGGGCTGCGCGCAGACGGCTGGGGGTTCGGGATACGAACTTGTCGCGGGAACCGCCGGCGATCACGCTCAGCCCTTCGAGTACGCTGGCTACCTTGTGTCCTTGCAAACTGTATAGGCGATGCTTTCCCTGGACCTGTACTTTCACCAACCGTTCCATCTTTAATCGATTCAGGTGCACGCTCGCCGTCGACGGACTTACCTCGGCCACCGCTGCCAGTTCGGTGCTGGCCCGCGCATGACCGTCCATCAGGCAAAGGAGAATGCGAGCTCGTGCGGGCTCGCCAATGGCCGCCGCAATGCTCGAGACGGCGGCGTCAGCATGATGCTCAAGCTTCATACCGTGATCTTACGCTAGGCTGCACATTCATACTTTGATCAAGCACGAAGCGTGGATATCAGCCAGGCAGCAGATTCGTGGCAAGGCGATGGGACCGCAAGGCTTGGTCGACAAGGGTGGACGATTGACAGAACCACGGCAGGCATGGCTAGCCGGCGAAGGCGCTTTCCCTTCCCGGTGCGTCGTGGTAGTACCTCGAATCGCGTAGCCTTTGCCCTTCGGTCACCCGGTTGTCATTGCAACCACCAGAAAGCTGTGTTAGCTTCAAGACACAGCAGAGGTTACGTTGCAACCGACAGTTCCCGCCGGCCTGGATCGTAAGGAAACAGAGGTTTACCAGAGGCTAGATCCGGGGCGGCTCCCGAAACACATCGCCATCATCATGGACGGCAACGGCCGTTGGGCGCGCCGCCGCCATCTGCCGCGGATCGCCGGACACCGCGCCGGGGTGGCATCCGTACGTTCGACGGTCGAGACCGCGGCTCGCATCGGCATCCCCGCACTCACGCTTTACGCCTTCTCTGAGGAGAACTGGAAAAAGCGCCCGAAGAGCGAAGTGGATTTTCTCATGGGCCTGCTTTGCCGCTACTTGAAGGCGGAATTGCCCACCCTGAACAAGAACAAGATCCGCCTGGAGTACATTGGGCGGCAGCATGAATTGCCGCCGGTCGTGCAGGAGAAGATGCGGTGGGCGCGCGAAGAGACGGCCAAGAATTCCGGAATGGTGCTTACCTTGGCGCTCAACTACAGCGCGCGCAGCGAGATCGTGGACGCGTTTCGCTCGATCGTGGATGTCGCCGCAAATAACGGCGGCATTGAGCATCTGAAGATCGATGAAAATACGATTTGCCGCCACCTCTACACCCGCCAGCTGCCCGATCCCGACCTTGTCATCCGCACCAGCGGAGAAATGCGTTTGAGCAATTTTCTTTTGTGGCAGCTTGCCTATGCCGAAATCTATGTCACGCCGACGCTCTGGCCGGAATTTCGGGGTGTGCATCTGCTCGAAGGCATTGCGGAATACCAGAAGCGCGAGCGTCGCTATGGTGGCTTGACCGACGACGTAGCTCCAGCGCACAACTCCCATCATTCCAAAACGGTCTGGAGCTGAGGCATTTGAACCTGCTCAAGAGGGTTCTCACCGCAGTCGTTCTGATCCCGCTGGTATTGCTGTTAGTTCTGCGGGCGCCCATTCCCGTGATTGCCCTGGCTGCGGCGTTGGTGGCGCTGCTAGCAGTCCAGGAATTGCTGCGGCTGTCGGAAGCCTACAGCATCCGGCCCTTTCGCTGGCCGACCTATCTGTTTGTGGGTCTCCTCTTTCTCTTCCTGGCCCTGCGGCCGGCTCGTCAGCCTCTGGTGGCAACGGCAATTTTCCTCTACACGATGGGATTCGCGGCGGCGCTTGCCCCTTTTGTTTTTCTTACGGCAGGGATGCGGCGCGAGGATTTGAAGAGTGGGTTTCCGGCAGCGGCGGTGTCGGTCTTTGCCTTTGCCTATATCGCTCTCCCACTCGGGTTTGTGGTCGAGATCCGAGAACAGTGGGCGGGCGCATTTCTGCTCCTGTACCTGCTGCTTCTGGTTTGGGTTGGGGACGTCTCGGCATATTTTGTCGGACGGTTCCTGGGACGTCACAGGATGTCACCCCGTATCAGCCCCGGCAAAACCTGGGAAGGCGCGCTGGCTTCTCTCGTTGCGAGCCTGGTGGTTGGCATCTTGCTCTCGAGTTACGCTCTGCCCATCAGCTCGGCGTTGCTGAATGCGCACCTAATGGAGCGACGGGATGGCTATTTTGCCCTCGAGAAGCCTCCGCTCGGGCCGACCCTATTGCTCTCTGCCGCCGTCAATCTCGCGGCGCAGCTGGGAGACCTGGTCGAGTCCTTGATTAAACGAGGGGCGGGCGTAAAGGATTCGGGGGCAATCCTCCCCGGGCACGGTGGAATGCTCGACCGCATCGATGCCTTACTCTTTGCGGCTCCGGTCGTGTGGTACTATGCGGCTTGGCGCGTGCTGCAGTGACGACTGCCTACAGCTGACCCTCGGGAGTTTCTTTAAGGAAGAGCGCGGTCTCGGTGCCGACAGCTTTAAGCTCTGCCCCCCGCACCTTAGATCTCCGAATGTGAAGGGACGGGGTTCTACGGTTCTCTCTGATGCTGAGCAATGCCTGGTTTTGCTGGTCAGGCGAAGCTTGAACCGGGCAGCAAACCCTGCGTCAGCATGGTTCTCCAGGGAGCTTTTAGCAAAACCTTGGGTTAGTCTGGGGTCCCGATGCAAGCTTTTTAACTCATGAAGCACATCGCTATTCTCGGTTCCACAGGTTCGATCGGGCAGAGCACGCTCAGCGTGGTTGAGTCGCATTCCGAGCGCTTTCAGGTGATCTCGCTGGCTGCGGGGAGGAATCTCGAAACCGCTTGGGAGCAGGCTCAGCGATGGAAACCTCGCCTTATCTCCCTGGCCAGCCCGTCCGATGCGGAACGCTTGCGCGGCCGGTTAAAGCAGAGTGGGATTTCAGGGGTCGAAGTGACTCACGGGGCTGAGGGAACGGTGAAGGTTGCCACCCACCCCGAGGTGGATTTCGTGGTCAGCGCGATCGTCGGCGTGGCCGGCCTGGAGGCGACCTACGAAGCAGTACGCGCGGGAAAAACCTTAGGCCTTGCCAATAAAGAATGCTTGGTCGCAGCCGGAGATCTGATCACCGCCGAAGCGCGTCGCCAGGGGAAGCCGCTGCTCCCCATCGATAGCGAGCATAATGCAATTCACCAGTGCCTTCGCGGAGGCAGGATTGAAGAGGTACGACGGATCTGGCTAACCGCGTCGGGGGGACCCTTTCTCCATACTCCCAGGGCAGACTTCCGCTCGATTACCGTAGAGCAGGCATTAAATCACCCCACCTGGAAGATGGGGCGCCGCATCACGATTGATTCTGCGACCCTTATGAACAAAGGTTTCGAAGTCATTGAGGCGTGTCGTTTGTTTAACTTACCGCCCAACCGCATCGAAGTTGTTGTGCACCCTCAATCTACCGTCCACTCCATGGTGGAGTTCGTGGATGGCAGCCTGCTTGCTCAATTCTCGGTGGCGGACATGCGGCTGCCGATTCTGTATGCGCTAACGTTCCCGGAACGGATTGAATCGAACAGGCCCTTCCCGGCCATGGACCTGCGGCACCTCGAGTTCTTCCCGCCCGATATGAAAAAATTTCCCTGTCTCGAGCTCGCCTACGAAGCAGCCGAAGCCGGGGGAACGCACACCGCAGCACTGAATGCCGCCGACGAAGTGGCCGTTGCGGCATTCCTTGATGGTTCGATTGGCTTTGCTGAAATTCCAGAGATTGTTCAGGCGGTTTTAGGTGAAACGAGAAGCACACCTCTCGAATCTATAAGACAGGTGCTCAAGGCGGATGGGGAGGCGCGCCAAGCTGCACAAAAGAAGGTGGAAGAGCGCTCCTGCTGTCCTAAAGCTCGATCTCCGAGGAACTAATAAGGAATTATGTCAGAATTTCTAACCGCTGTGTTGGCTGTCGCTGTAGTTCTGGGCTTCATGATCCTGATTCATGAGTGGGGCCACTATGCGATGGCCAAACTTTTGGGGGTAAGGGTCGAGGTGTTCTCGATCGGCTTCGGCAAGCGTCTGCTCGGCTTTCGCCGCGGGGACACCGACTACCGGATCAGTGCCATTCCGCTCGGCGGATACGTGAAAATGAGCGGCGAGAATCCCATGGATGCCCGGACCGGAGATCCGGCGGAGTTCTTGTCCCACCCTCGTTGGCATCGCTTTCTGATCGCGATTGCCGGCCCGGCCATGAACATTCTGCTGGCCATCGGGCTGCTGACCGGGGTTTACATGTTCCACTACGAGTATCCCGTGTTCTGGGATAAGCCGGCGGTGATTACAGGGGTGCGACATGGGTCCCCCGCCGACCAAGTCGGACTCGTAGCCGGTGATCGCATCAGCCGAATCGATGGCATCTCGAATCCCACCTGGGAACAGGTTTACTACAAGATCTGGCTCAACCCGAATCAGCCCGTCGACATCACAGTCGAGCGCGGGGCGCAGAGCTTCGACAAGCTGGTGGTTCCGAATGCCACCGGGGAATCCCAGATCGGCTTCGCGGGATGGTATGCCGACGAATCGATCATCGTGGGCGAGATGGAGCCGAATATGCCTGCCGCCAAAGCCGGCATAAAAGAGGATGACAAGATTGTCGCCCTCGACAATCAGCCGCTTACCTCCCTCGAGGACATGATCGATCGTCTGCAGCAGAGCAAAGACAAAATGGTCGACCTCACGGTGGTTCGTCAGGGTCAGACACTCCACTTTCAGCTTCAGCCGGTCCTCGCCCCCAGCGAAACATCCCGCGAAAAGCGGTATCGCATCGGATTCCAGAGCACGACTGAAATGAAGGTGATGCAGCTGCCATTCCCGGAGGCGTTCCGGCGTTCTCTCGATCGCAACCGGAAAGATTCCGTGATGCTGATCGAGCTGGTCGAGAAGCTGGTCGAGCGCAAGATCTCGATGCGCACCATCTCCGGCCCTATTGGGATTGCCCAACAGGCCGGGGAAGCCGCCGAGGAAAAGGGATGGACCCCGCTGATTCAGCTCAGCGCAGCCGTCAGTCTGAACCTGGGCGTCTTTAACCTCTTGCCAATTCCCATCCTCGACGGCGGGGTCATCTTGCTGTTATTCGTCGAGGGCCTAATGCGTCGCGACATCAGCCTGCGCATCAAAGAGCGCATCTATCAGGCGGCATTTGTATTCCTCGTGCTCTTCGCCGTGATGCTGATCTACAACGATCTGGCCAAGACCTTGCCCGGGCTGACGGGCAGGCTGCCGTAAGCGGCCTTTTTTCAGTTTCGGTCCGGGGGGATGGCCCGCTTGGGCCTATTGGCTCAGGCCACGGTCCGCATCATGGTTTTCGAAAACCATGAGTTATTCCTCGCGCAGTGCCATCATCGGCTCGACTCCCGCCGCACGCCGGGCTGGAAGATAGCTTGCCAGAGTACTCGTAGCTGCAAGCAACAAAGCGACGACCGCGAAAGTCATTGGATCCGCCGATTTCACTTCAAACAACAAGCTCGAGAGCAGGCGGGTCACTGCGAACGCGCCGGCAAAGCCGATCAGCAGACCCACGCCAGTAATGGAAAAGCTTTTGGCTAAAATCATGCGCAAGACATCTTCACGGCGTGCGCCGAGAGCAATGCGAATCCCAATCTCCTGCGTCCGTTGTGCCACCGTATAAGTCATCACGCCATAGAGGCCCACCGCGGTAAGCAGCAGGGCAAGGCCGGCAAATAGCCCAAGTAATACGGCCTGAAAGCGAGCACGACCGAGATCGAGAACGAGATAGTCCTCCAAGGTACGCACGTCGTATAAGGGCGCGTCCGGATCCATAGAAGCCAGCACCTTGCGAATCTGAGGAGCGATCACATGCGGCTCACCCGGCGTCCTCACCACCAAGGTTGGTGCCCCCCACATAAGCTGGGACAGGGGAATATAAAGCGCAGCCTCGGGAGACCCCGCAAGATTGCTTCTTCGGGTGTTGCCGACGACGCCAACCACCTGGCGCTTGCCGTAGCTCTCGCGGCCTGTCTCTGTCGCACCAACTTTCACCTGCCTGCCGATTGGGTCTTCGTGGGGAAAGAACTTCCTGGCAAACTCCTGGTTGATGATCATGACGGGCGCCGCGTTGCGTTGGTCGCGCTCGTCGAAGGTGCGACCGCGCAGCAAGGGAATCTCGAGGGTCTCGAACCATCCTGGTATCACTACAAAGACGTGGGCATCGGGTTCATTCGCTTCGGAAACCGGATGGTCCAACAGGTTGAAAGAGACACTGATCTCGCCCGCGCTGAGAGGCAATGGGAAGGAGCCGGCGGCATGGATCACGCCGGGCAGCGCTCGGATGCGACGAAGCAATTCCTGGATGAAGCGGTCCTGCTGGTCGGGGTTGTAGCGGGTTTCCGAGAGATCGAAGTTGGCGGTAAGGACGTGCTCTGGTTTCAGTCCCAGGTTTACCCGGGTGAGGCGCTCAAAACTGCGGAGGAGCAAGCCGGCGCCGATGAGCAGTATCATTCCCAGCGCGGTTTCGACGATCACCAGTCCGGCGCGCAAGCGATGAGGACTGCGGCCAAGCGTAGTGCTTCGGGTGCGCTCCCGCATGACTTCGGTAAGGTTGGGCCTTGAAACTTCAAACGCGGGCACAATGCCAAACACGACGCCGGTGATAATGGCGAGTGCGGCAGTGAATAGCAGCACCCGATAGTCGATGCCAATCTCGGCCGCGCGTGGCAAGTTGCTGGGATAGAGTTTCAGGATCGCAGATAGCGCACCCGTGGCGACTGCGGTGCCCAAGGCTGCCCCGGTGAGGGAAAGCGCGAGTGCTTCTACGAGTAACTGGCGCACAATTCGGCCTCGACTGGCTCCAAGCGCCCCCCGAATCGCGATTTCGTGGGCCCGGTTCGTGCCCCGAGCCAGCAGCAGATTGGCAATGTTGGCGCAGGCAATCAAAAGCACCAGCCCGACTGCTCCGAAAAGCACCAGCAGGGGCTGACGATTGTCACCCACGAGATCATCGAGCTCTCGGCTGGCTGCGAGTCCGGTATATGAGTTCTGGTTGGGATACTCGAGTGCCAGTCGATGCGCGATGGCGCCCAAATCCGCGTTGGCACGCTCATGGGTAACGCCAGGTGTGAGTCTGGCGATTCCGGTCAGGTAATGATTGCCACGTTGCGCGGTTGCCGATACGTCGGTCAAATCCTCCGGATGATCAACCTCCGAGTCCCGTGAGAAGGTAATCCACAGGTCCGCGGTTTCGGCCTCAACCGGGAACTGAAAGCCGCCGGGCATGACTCCTACGATTGTGTAGAC